>CAZZZJ010000449.1:0-3531 GCA_964658355.1 Beijerinckiaceae bacterium | reverse complement strand
GGCACCCGGAACGAGCGCATCTCCATGCGGTAATGCGCGTTCTTGTAGACGAGGTCGGCCGGGATGATGCCGGCCTTGATGCACTCCTGCGCGCCGTAGATGTCCTTGAGGAACATGTTGATCGCGGTGACGCGCTGCTTCAGCCCGCGCTCGAGGAACCCCCATTCCGGCTTGGTGATCACCCGCGGGATGATGTCGAACGGGATCAGCCGCTCGGTCGACTCGTTGTCGCCGTAGACCGCAAACGTGATGCCGATGCGCCGGAACAGCAGCTCGGCTTGGCTGCGGCGGGTGTTGAAATGGTCGGCCGGCGTCGTGTCGAGCCAATTCTTCAGCTGGCCATAGGCCTCGCGGATGTCGGCGGGACTCGTCGCGCTGCCTGCGAAGGCGGTCATCTCGTCGAAGGCCACGGCCGCCATTCAGTCTCTCCCGGATACGTCACGCTAGAGGCAAGAGGCGCGCCACGCAAAGGGAATACGGCCGTGCTCGAGGCTCGTTCCAAACAGGGGGTCAGATCAGTTTCAGGCCTTTCAGGCTGGCATGCCCCGACCGGCCCAGGATGACGTGGTCGTGCACCACGATCTTCAGCGGGCTCAACACGGCCATCACCTCGCGGGTCATCGTCACGTCGGCTGCCGAGGGCGCGGGATCGCCGGACGGATGGTTGTGGGCGAGGATGATCGCTGTCGCCGAGAGTTCGAGCGAGCGCCGCGCCACCTCGCGCGGGTAGACCGGCGTGTGGTCCACGGTGCCGCGTCCCTGGATCTCGTCGGCGATGAGATAATTGCGCTTGTCGAGGAACAGCACCCGGAACTCCTCGCGGGTGGCGAAAGCCATGGTCGCGCGCAGATACTCGATGAGCGCGCTCCACGACGAGAGCAGCTCGCGTTGCGCGATCACGCCGCGAGCCAGCCGTCGGCCGGCCGCCTCCATCAGCTTCAGGTCCGCCACCACGCCGGCGCTGACGCCCTCGACCTCCGCCAGTCGCGCCGGCTGGGCGCTCAGCACCTCGGCGAAGCTCCCGAAACGCCGGATCAGCGCCTTGGCCAGAGGCTTCACGTCCCGGCGCGGGATGGCGCGGAACAACGCGAGTTCGAGCAGCTCGTAATCGGGCAGCGCGTCGGCGCCGTGCCTGGCGAAGCGGTCGCGCAGGCGGTCGCGATGACCGAGATAGTGCGGCGGCTCCTCCGGCTTCGGCACAACGGCCGGGCGCTCGGCGAAGAGCTCCCCTTCGGCCTCATCGCCCGGGCCGGCCACGGCCTCAGGCGCTCGGGTTGGCGGGCTGGTGCAGGCCCTTCGGCGACGTCGTGAAGATCTCGACCCCGGTCTCCGTCACCGCCACCGTGTGCTCGAACTGGGCGGAGAGCGAGCGGTCGCGGGTCACCGCGGTCCAGCCGTCGGAGAGCACCTTCACGGCGGGGCGGCCGAGATTGATCATCGGCTCGATGGTGAAGAACTGGCCCGGCCTCAGCGGCACGTCGTAGCTCGCCTCGACGTAGTGCAGGATCGTCGGGGCGTCGTGGTAGCTGCGCCCGAGGCCGTGACCGCAGAAGTCGCGCACCACCGAGCAGCGCTCGCCCTCGGCATAATCCTGAATCGCACGGCCGATGTCGTTGGTGGATCCGCCCGGCTTCACCGCCGCGATTCCCCGCATCAGGGCCTCGTAGGTGATCTCGCACAGGCGGGCCGCCTTGCGCGGCACCTCGCCGACGAAGGCCATCCGACTCGAATCGCCATGCCATCCATCGAGGATCAGGCACATGTCGAGGTTGACGATGTCGCCCTCGCGCAAGGGTTTGTCGTTGGGAATGCCGTGGCAGACCACGTGATTGATCGAGGTGCAGATCGATTTCGGGTAGCCGCGATAGAGCAGCGAGGCCGGGTAGGCGCCGTGATCCATGGCGAACTCGTAGGCCAGCTTGTCGAGGGCCTCGGTTGTCACGCCCGGCTGCGTCGCCTCCATCAGCACGTCGAGGCCCTCCGCCGTCAGGCGTCCGGCGCGGCGCATTCCCTCGAACCCCTCCGGCCCATGGATCGGCGCCTGGGGGACGCGCCGCGTCGCTTGGTCTTGCTGGGTCATCGAGGGGGTGGTCCGCGCCGGGTCGGTCTTCGCATGCTACGTCGGATGCTTATGTACGGTGCGGCCGCGTAGGCGCCAAGTGACCCCCTTCCCGCCCAGGCTTGCGCCGGACGGAGGCACGGCGGCATAAGCGGGTCTCAGGGCGATCCCGTGCCACGGGTCCCGCAGCACAGGACGGCGCGATGGCTGACAGGGCGGTACCGCACTTCCACAACGAGCTCGGCGTCGCGGTCATCCATGTCGGCTCGCGGGAATTCATGTGCATCGGCGCGCTGCCGCCGTTCGACCATCCGCACGTCTTCCTCGACATGGGCGCCGACAACGAGATCATCTGCCAGTATTGCTCGACGCTCTATCGCCATCGCGCCGACCTCAAGGCCGGCCATGCGGATCCCGCGGCGAGCGTCTGGCACGATCAGAAGGCGGCGGCCGAATAGGGCCATGCCGCGATCCCCTCAGTGGCCGCTGACCGTTGCCGTCGTGGGAGGCGGGATCGGCGGCCTGACCGCGGCACTGGCGCTCAATGCCGCCGGCCATGCGGTGACGGTGATCGAGCGGCGCACCGGCTTCAGCGAAGTCGGCGCCGGCCTTCAGCTCTCGCCGAACGCGAGCCGGATCCTGGGAGACCTCGGCCTTGCGGCGGCGCTGCGGCGGGCGGGCTCCGAGCCGCCGGGCGTGACCGTGCGGGCTCTCGATTCGGGCCGCCGGATCGGCGCGGTGACCCTGGGCGCCACGGCACGGGAGCGGTTCGGCGCCCCCTACTACGTGATCCACCGGGCCGACCTTCAGACCCTGCTCCTCGACGCGGTGCGTTCCCGTCCCGGCATCCGCCTGATGATGGGCCGGGCCGTCACCGGGCTCACCGAGACGGACGATGCCGTCACGCTCGCCCTGGAAAGCGGCAACGGCACGCGGAACGACAGCCTGTCGGCCGATCTGGTCGTCGGTGCGGACGGCCTGCGCTCGCGCATCCGCGGCCATCTCGATCCACGCCCGCTCGCAAACGCAGGAATGGCCGCCTGGCGCGCGATCGTGCCGCGCGAGGCCGTGCCCGACGCGCTGTCCGGCGAATCGACCGGGCTGTGGCTCGGGCGCGGCCACCACGTTGTGCATTACCCGATCCATGCCGGCCGCGACCTCAACGTGGTCGCGATCGTTCCGGAGCGGCAGGGCGACGAGGATTGGGGCCGGCTCGGCGAACCGGCGGTGCTCCGCGCCCATTTCCGCGATTGCGCGCCCGATCTCGTCGCATTGCTCGCCGTGCCCGATTCCTGGCTGGTCTGGTCGCTCGCGGACCGTCCGGTGGCGCGCCCGATCGCCCGCGACCGCGTCGCGCTGCTCGGCGATGCGGCCCACCCGGTGCTGCCCTTCCTGGCGCAAGGCGCGGCACTCGCGATCGAGGATTGCGCGATTCTCGCGCAGTGCCTCGACGAACATCGCCTCGACGACCA
>CAZZZJ010000448.1:0-3533 GCA_964658355.1 Beijerinckiaceae bacterium | reverse complement strand
TGGGCTTCGAGCAGGGCGAGGCCGGCGAGATAGGTCGGGTCGCTCCAGCGATGCAGAAAGTAGTCGCCGACGCGGCCCCAGCCGAGCAGGCGGACCGCATCGCGCAAGGTCGCCGTCGCGCGCTCGGTAATCAGCGTCGCAATGTCGGCGGGATCGGCCGGCGGGCCGGTCCACCAATCGTCCTGGTCGGCGAGGATGAGCGCGAGCGCCGCATCGGTAGCGCCTGTGTCGAGGTGATGGAGGACCCGCGCCACGAGGTCGTCGCGGCCGACCCGCAGGTAGGGGATGCCGTCGATCACCGGCCAGCGCGCTTCGGTGCCGACATCGCGCAGGGAATGCGCGCTGTCGGCCTTCAAGGCATTGCCGGTCGCGGGCGACAGCATGTCGAAGGGGATCATCGGAACTCTGATGTCGCGTGCGCGGTCACGGCGGGACGTTCACGAACGAGACCTCGGGACGAGGAATTCAAGGGATGCGCATATCCGCCAGCACCCGGTCATGGAAGCCTTTCACCGGGCCGGCATGAACAAGTTCCATGTCGCCGAGCACCGTGTCCATGGTGAGCGAGGCGGCACGCAGGTGCTGCGCGATCTGGAGGACCCGGTCGATGCAATCGGCGGCGTGGAAGGCGCGACCTTCAGCGGTGGCGTCGTCCGGCAGAACGGCCCGCGCCCTCTCGGTCGTCTCGCGCAGTGGCCCGTCGAGCTCGTCGAGCGCCCACTGCGCCGTCCGTGCCATGATCGGCCCGAGATGGTCGCCCAGCAGCATCTCACCGGTGAAGCCGGCATCCGGCATCGCGGCGTTGTGGAAGTGGTGCGCCATTGCCGCGAGGAACACGGTCGCCGGATCGGCCCGGTAGAACGGGCTCAGGACGACGCCGTAGACGGCGACGACGAGGCAATGCTCGGCATGGTTCTCCGGCGGCTCCAACAGGATTCGCGCGCGGCCCGGACAGGTGACGCCGGCCCGCGGCTGCTGCGCGAGGGCGGCGACGAAACCCGGCAACGCGCCCGGGCGGCGTTCGGCGCGGTGTCGCAGACATCCGCGCAACCGGTCGCGTAGATCCGGATCGATCGCCGGCGCGACACTGTCGAACCCCTCGACCAGGACACTCGACACGGATTCGTCGGAGAGGCCTGCAACGGAGAGGAACGCAGCGTCGAGATCGCACAGCCGCGTCGCTGCAAGCGCTGTCGCGGTGATGTCGAGCGCCACGTCCTCAGGCGAGGCGCCGCCGGTCAGCGCGCCCCAGCCTTGCGTGAACAGGCGTTCGGCGATCGAGCCGTCGCGGCCGGCTGACCGGACGCGCTTGAGGTCGTTCATCTCGACGAACAGCTCGCGGAGGCCCGCGGGCGCGGCCGGTCCGGTGGACCCCGCGCCCGTGAGAGGTTCGGACTTCATCAGTGCGTGCCGTTCAGCCAATCGAGCAACATCTTGCCCTGCTTGCCGAAATCGTGCTCCGGGCCACGACCGTTCTTGACCATCGGCGCCTTGAAGAAGGTCGAAAGCTGCTCTTGGACGCCGCCGTCGCCGCGCTTCTTGGCAAGATCCAGAACGCGGGCGATCTCGATGACCAGGGGGGCGGCAAGGATCGAGTCCTTGCACAGGAAGTTGACCTTCACCTGCATTCGCTGACCCATGAAGCCGGTGATGTCGATGTTGTCCCAGGCTTCCTTGTCGTCGCCGCGCGGGCGGTAATAGTGGATGTGGACCAAGTGGTCTTCGACCGGATAGCCGAGGATCGAATCGAGCACGGTGCCCTTGGTATTGATTTTCGACTGAAGCGACGCTGGGTCGTTGAGTGCCAAGCCGTCCCGGTTGCCGAGGATGTTCGTCGAGAACCATCCGTCGACGTGGAGGGCGCGCGCCTTGAAGGCCGGCGCGAGCACGGTCTTCATCATGGTCTGGCCGGTCTTGCCGTCCTTGCCGGCCACCGGCACGTTCATCTCGGTGGCGAGCGACAGCAGCGCCGGCACGTCCGCGGCGATGCTCGGGGTGAAGTTCGCATAGGGAATGCCGCTTTTGATCGCCGCATAGGCGTAGAGCATCGCCGGCGAGATGTGCTCGTCGCTCGTATCCAGCCCCTTCTCGAAGGCGTCGGTCGAGTTGAGGACGGCGGCCGTCAGGTCCGGCCAGCGCTCGGTCGAGGCGAGGTTCACCACCACGACCTCGTCGAGGTTGCTCTCCTGCTTGAAACGCCGCAGGTCGGCGGCGATGATCGACACCGCCTCGCGATGGTCGGCCGCCACGATGCGGTTGGCGCCGTCGATGTTCTTGCAGAACTTGGCGCTGCCCACCGCCGGCCAGGGCTGGATGCCCTTCAGCACCTGCGCGCCGTTCTCGATGTCCTGCTTGGTGAGCACGCCGTGCCCCTGCGCCGCGGAGGCGAGGTCGTCGCCGTTCAGGTCCCAGCCTGCAAAGACGAGGTCCTTGTAGTCGGCCATTCCGGCGACTGAGACGCCCGCGAGAGGCAGACCGTCGAGACGGTTCGATCCGGACTTGATCATCTCGATGCCCGCGATGGCAGTGGTGGCGACGGCGCCACCCATGCCGACGAACGCAACGCCGACGCGACGACCGGTCTGCATGCTCATGGGAGAAAGATTCCTTAAACGCTTCGGACGCGGGGCTGCGAATGGACCGAGGGGTCGCCCGCGTGGCCCTAGCTAACTGGGTCTGCCGGGCAACGTTCCAAGCCCGAATGCGACATCTTGGTGCCCGTCGGCGTCTGAATGGCGCCCGAACGAAGGGTGGCGACGGGGTTAAGGGACAGCGTTAACGCGTCCTTAAGGGCGCCACGGTTGGATCACCCCGTCGTCCCATTGTGGTCACGGCCTCCGGCGATAGAGCCGCCGCTTGATCGAAGCCCGGCCCATGAACGCCGCGGCACGAAAAGGACGAGCAATGGGGGTTATCCCGGAGCCGGCGCGTTGCGCCGACGACGTGAGCCGACCTGTGCCCAACGGGTCGATTTGTCAAGTGAATACCGTGGCTTGGCTGCCGCGGACCGCATGCGGAACGCAGCGGAACGATGCCCGATCTCGCCGTCTCTCCGCCGTGCGCCGCAGGGCCGCCGCACTGGGTCTGGCGGCGCTGCTGGCCGGGTTCGGTCTGCCGCAGACCGCCTTCGCACCCGCGGCTTCGGCCCATGACAGGATCGACGAGAGCTCCCGTGCCGCGGCCGACCTCGCGAGCGCCGAGCTCTCCGGAAACCCGGCGGAATGGAAGGGAATTCCGGTGGTCGAGCAGGAGCCGGCCACGAGCGAGCTGATCGCGGGCGACCTCGCCGCCCTGCCCCAGCCGTCGTCCGAGACCGACGACACCATCCAGTTCGGCAAGGTCGGCGTGCCGCGCCGGATCGTCGACACGATCCTGAAGGCCGCTGCGGCGTCGGGCGTCGATCCCGTCTATCTGATGGCACTGGCGGACAAGGAATCGCGTTTCTCGACCGACGTGAAGGCCCAGACCTCCTCGGCCGAGGGCCTGTTCCAGTTCGTCACCGCCACCTGGCTCGAGATGATCCGCGACTTCGG
>CAZZZJ010000447.1:0-3534 GCA_964658355.1 Beijerinckiaceae bacterium | reverse complement strand
AATTCGCGCGTCGTTGCCGGCGAAGCGCGGGTTCGCCCGCCCCCTCTGCGGGCGAGGGAAGGTGCGGCTTCGCCTGCGCATCGCGCGGGTCCGTTCGCCCCCGGACCGGACATCCACAGCTTTCGGAAGCGCGCGGCCGGCGGATTCAGGGATCGGGCATCCGCAGGTGCGATGGCTGTCGGCGAAGCGCCGGCCAGGGGAGCCGGGCGCGTGAGGCGTCGTTCATGCCCGGCCAGCCCAGCCTCGTCGCCCGCCTGTTCTGGATCGCGGTGGTCGGCGGCGGCCTGTCGCTCTGGTACGGGCGCGCGGGCGCCCTGTTCGCGGGCGCGGCGCTGGCCCTCGTCCTGCTGCGCCATCTCGGACGGCCCGGGCGCTTCCGCGCCCGCGTGCGCAGGATCGCCCGTCGCCATGCCCGGACGCTCGCCCTGCGGCGGCGGCAGGAGAGCTTCGTCGACGCCTACGGCAACCGCATCCTCGACGGCTGGCTGCGCGAGCGCGATTACTTCGTCGCGCGCACGGTGGTGCCGGAGCTGACGGCGCGCGGCTTCGCCGACCTGTGCGCGGCGCGGCCGGACGCCATCCTCGCGATCGTCGAGGCGGTGGCCGCCGCGGTGGACCTGCCCGAGGAGGACGAGGCGCCGGAGGACGGCGTCCCCTACGAGCGGTTCTGCGCCGCGCGGCTGGAGCGCGCCGGCTGGCGCACGCACCCGACGCCCGCGACCGGCGACCAGGGCGCCGACATCGTCGCCGAGCAGGGCGAGGCCCGCCTCGTGGTCCAGTGCAAGCGCTACGGCCGGCCGGTGGGCAATGCCGCGGTGCAGGAGGCGGCGGCCGCCGCCCGCTACTGGTCCGGCGACATGGCCGCGGTGGTCTCGAATGCCGGCTTCACTCCCGCCGCCCGCAAGCTCGCCGCCGCCACGGGCGTGCTCCTGCTCCACCACGACGACCTGGAATCCCTCCCCGCCGCCCGCCCGTCACGCGCCGTGCGGGGGTGAGGCCTCTTCCCGCCCCCCACTGCGGGGGGCGGGAAGAACAGGTCGGGTCCCCTCTTAGAACAGCCCGTCGATCTGCCCGTTCGCGTCGAGGCGGATCGTGTCGGAGGCGGGCACGCGCGGCAGGCCCGGCATGGTCATGATCTCCCCGCAGATCACCACGACGAAGCCGGCGCCGGCCGAGAGGCGCACGTCGCGCACCGCGACCACGTGGCCCTCGGGGGCGCCGATCAGGCCGGGATCGGTCGAGAACGAGTACTGCGTCTTGGCCATGCAGACCGGCAGGTGGCCGTAGCCGTCCTTCTCGAAGGTGGCGAGCTTGCCCGCCGCCTTGGACTCGATCTGGATGTCGGCCGCGCCGTAAAGCTTGGTCGCGATCGCCTTGATCTTGTCCGCGAGCTTCGCCTCGGCCGCGTAGGTGTAGGTGATCGGCTTCGGCGTGCCGTCGGCGAGCTTGACCACCGCATGGGCCAGCGCCTCGGCGCCGGCGCCGCCATCCGCCCAGTGCTTGCAGGTGATCGCCTCGACGTCGAGTTGGTCGCGACAGAGGTCGCGCAGTTTGGCGTGCTCGGCGTCGGTGTCGGCGTAGAAGTGGTTCACCGCGACCACCACCGGCAGGCCGAAGCCGCGGACGTTCGTGACGTGCCGGGCGAGGTTCGCGAAACCGGTCTCGAGGGCGGCGATGTTCTCGGCCCCGAGGTCCTTCTTGTTGACGCCGCCATGCATCTTCAGGGCGCGCACCGTCGCGACGATGACGACGGCGGACGGCGCGAGCCCGGCCTGCCGGCACTTGATGTCCAGGAACTTCTCCGCGCCGAGATCGGCGCCGAAGCCCGCTTCCGTCACGGTGTAGTCGGCCAGCCGCAGGCCGGCGCGGGTGGCGATCACCGAGTTGCAGCCGTGGGCGATGTTGGCGAAGGGGCCGCCGTGGATCAGCGCCGGGTTGCCCTCCAGCGTCTGCACGAGGTTCGGCTGCAGGGCGTCCTTCAGCAGCACCGTCATGGCGCCGGTGGCCTTCACGTCCTTGAGGGTCACGAGCTTGCGGTCGCGGGTCTCGGCGATGACGATGCGGCCGAGCCGCTCCTCGAGGTCGGCCAGGTCGCGGGCGAGGCAGAACACCGCCATGACCTCGGAGGCCACGGTGATGTCGAAGCCGTCCTCGCGCGGAAACCCGTTGGCGACGCCGCCGAGCGACTGGTTGATCGCGCGGAGCGCCCGGTCGTTCATGTCGACGACCCGGCGCCAGTGGATGCGGCGCACGTCGATGTTGAGCTCGTTCGCCCAGTAGACGTGGTTGTCGATCAGCGCCGCGGCCAGCGAGTGCGCCGAGGTGATGGCGTGGAAGTCGCCGGTGAAATGCAGGTTGATCTGCTCCATCGGCACGACCTGCGCCTTGCCGCCGCCGGCCGCCCCGCCCTTCATGCCGAAGCAGGGGCCGAGCGACGGCTCGCGCAGGCAGATCATGGTCTTCTGGCCGATGCGGTTCAGCGCGTCGCCGAGCCCCACCGTGGTCGTGGTCTTGCCCTCGCCCGCCGGCGTCGGCGAGATCGCGGTGACCAGGATCAGCTTGCCCTCGGGCCTGCCCTCCAGCCCGGCGATGAAGCCGTGATCGAGCTTTGCGATGTGCTTCCCGTAATTGTGGAGCGCATCGTCGGGGATGCCGAGCTTCTCGGCGACCTGCGCGATCGGCTTCAGCGTCGCCGCGCGGGCGATCTCGATGTCTGAGGGCATGGTTTCCTCAACCTTTGGCACGAGGGCGTCGTGTGGCGTCCGGTTATGTCCGCGACGTCCGGTCCGCCGGCTTTTGCCGTGCAGCGGGCGCCGGACCAAGCCCAAGGCTCGGCCGCTCCTCACATTTTGCGTCAAGCGCGGCGGAAAAGCGCGTCGAATTTATTCGCCGCCCCGTCAAATTCCATTTGGCGGATTGCACTGCGCCGGCGCGCGCCGCCCCTCACCCCGTCATCGCGGTGGCGGTGTAGCCGGCCTTCGTCAGCGCGTCGGCGAGAACGAGGCTCTGGGCGGAGGTCCTGATCGCGACCCGCTCGTGCGCTCGGTCGACCTCGACCTCCGCCGCCGGGTCGATCCGTTGGACGATGCGGCGCACCGACGCCTCGCAGCCGCCGCAGGTCATGCCCTCGACCCGCATCAGAAGATCGCCGCGCGCATCCATGCCGTCGCTCCACCGGTTTGCCTGCCACCGATCTCGGGCGCCGCGTCCCGTGCGGCAAGGGGCGCCGCAGAAGGCTCCGCGCGCGGGCGTCGGGCCCATGTCACACCCCGGCGAAAACCATCGGACCCGCCCCCTCGGCGCTTGCGGCGCTGCCGGCCCTCGGCGACAAAAGGGGCGCCCGGACCCGGAACGATGCAGGCCCGGGCGCCCCCCATGAATTCAGGCAAGAAAGCACGCGTGGCGAACCGACCCTCAGTCCGGAGTTTCGGCCGGCATGCGGGCCTGTGGGCGATGGGGCTGATCGGCCTCGTGGCGCTCGCGCCCCTGGCCGCCCTGCTGCCGGCGCTCGGCGCCCTGGCGCTCGGCGGCCGC
>CAZZZJ010000446.1:0-3536 GCA_964658355.1 Beijerinckiaceae bacterium | reverse complement strand
CCGTAGGGATCGTCCTCCTCGATATCCACAGGGGCCTGCGGCGGCGCCGGCTGGCGCTCGGGCGGCCGCGGGCGGGACATCGGTCGCGCGGTGTCCGAGCCGAGCTGCGGCGTGAACTTGATCAGCGGCTGGCAGATCCGCTTCAGCCCGCGCGGGTCGTGCCGGGCGAGGTCCACGTGGATGTGGTCGTAGTGGAACACGTTGGAGCCGGGGGCCAGCACGGTGGTGAAGCGCTGGCACGCGCCGATGAAGACTTCGCGAAGAAAGCCCTGTTCGGCCTCCGTGCCGCGCCAGCCGCCCTTGACGGTGATCACGTAGCCGTCGGCGAGCTTGAACGACATCACGTCGACGGCGTTGCCGAAGGAATGCTCGGAGAGCTTGGCGCCCACCTGGTTGTTGCGCCCGCGGCAGGCATAGGATCCCGCGTTGATCTCGGCGACGGGCTGGCCGAAATACAGGTTCGCGGCGGGCTGGATGGTGTCGGCGAGCCAGGCCTCGGCCTCGGCCAGCGCCGGGCAGCCGAGCGTCATCTTCTGCTTCAGGATCACGGCGCCGCCGCCGAGCCGCGTCACCCGGAACGGTTGCGTCATGCCGCAGGGTCCGGGTCCGTCGATCTCCTTGGCCGGCACGACGAACTCGGTCGGCTCGACGAGCTTCTTGGCCAGGCAAACCTGTTCCGCCTGGTCGCGCCAGGCGTCGCGGCGCTCAAACTTGTTGATCGCACAGCCGGTGAGCCCCGCGCCGAACAGCGCAAGGGCGGAGAACGCGAGTACGCTACGCCACATGACGCGGAGAATGATCACGGTCGCGTAAACGCGGTGCTAACGCTGCGGCCGTCGCGGTGCGTCCCTGAGAATGCTAGGGGCTGGCCTGCGCCGCCCGGTGGTCGCCCATCCGTGCACGAAACCTGCACCACCGGGCCGGCCGGTCGGCCAGGACCGGCCCGGAACCGGCGACCCATGGCCCGGCCGCCCCTCGAGTAAGGACGCGTGATGCTCTCTCTGGTCGACCTGCGCCGCCGCATCGAAGCCGGCACCCTCACGCCCGAGGGCGCGATCCGCCTGTCGCAGGAGGCGATCCTGACGCGCGATCCGGTGGTTCGCGCCACCGTGGTCACCGATCCGGCGCCCTCGGTGACCGATGCGGGGCCGCTCGCGGGGATCGCTGTCGGCGTCAAGGACATCATCGACACCGCCGCGATGCCGACGCAGATGGGGTCGCCGATCTATGCCGGTTGGCAGCCGAAGGCCGACGCCCCGATCGTGATGCGCCTGAAGGCGCTGGGCGCGGTGGCGCTCGCCAAGACCACGACCTCGCCGTTCGCCAGCATCGACCCGACCGAGACGACGAACCCGCACGATTCCAACCACACGCCCGGTGGCTCCTCGGCGGGCTCGGCCGCCTCGGTCGGCGCCGGAATGCTGCCGCTGGCCCTCGGCACCCAGACCGGCGGCTCGGTGATCCGCCCGGCGAGCTTCTGCGGCTGCGCCGCGATCAAGCCCTCGTTCCGGCTGTTGCCGACGGTGGGCGTCAAGACGTTCTCGTGGGCGCTCGATACGCTCGGCCTGTTCGGTGCTGGCGTGCGCGACGTCGCCCATGCCCTGGCCGTGATCGCCGGCCGTCCTGCGATCGACCTCGGCGCGAGCACGCCTGGCGTGCCGCGCATCGTGGTGGTGACACAGGACTTCACCGACGCACCGGATCCGGAGGCGCGGGCCGCGCTCGACCGGGCCCGGCAGGCGGCCGAGCAGGCCGGTGCCGTCGTGCGCGACTTCGCGCTGCCGGCGGAGTTCGCCGCGGCGTTCGCGAGCCACGGGACGATTCAGGATTTCGAGGCGCGCCAAGCCCTCGCCTGGGAATATGCGCATCACCGCGATGCGCTGACCGCGCAGCTCGGCCCGCAGCTCGACGAAGCCCAGGGCCTGGATGCCGCCGCCTACGATGACGCCCGGCGGAAAGCGCATCGTGCGCGGCGCCTCCTCAAGACGCTGTTCTCGGATTTCGACGCGATCCTGACCTATTCCGCCCCCGGCTTCGCGCCGCGCACGCTCGCCTCGACCGGCGATTCCCGGTTCAACCGCCTGTGGACGCTGATGGGCGTACCCTGCGTGAACGTGCCGGTGCCCGGCGACGGATTGCCGGTCGGCGTCCAGGTGATCGCGCGGTTCGGCGATGACGGGCGGGCGCTCGCCGTGGCCGCGATGATCGAGGGTGCCTTCGCGCGGTAGAGGGCTGGGCCGGCCCGCGGGACGGATTCCACGGGCCCTTCCGCTCTCAGACTGTGGCGTCCTCGCCCAGGGTGTCCTCGACGTAGAGCTGTTCCAGCAGCACCTTGATCACCGCCATCATCGGCAGGGCGAGCGCGATGCCCCACAGCCCGAAGATCACGCCGAGCACGAGCTGCCCGGCGAAGATCGTGGCCGGCGGGATGTCGAGCGCGCGCTTTTGGATGAACGGCGTCAGGCCGTAGCTCTCCAGGCACTGCACCAGCAGGTAGACCCCGAGGGCGCCCAGGAGCGCGTTCACGCCTGAGGCGAGGCTCGCCAGCAGGATGATCACGCCGGCGACCAGCGGGCCGACGGTCGGCACGAAGGCCAGGAGGCCGGCCTGGAGCCCGAGGATCAGCGAGCCGCCGATGCCGAGGAAGGCGAGGCCGCCCCAGGTGCACAGGAAGATCGCCGTCATCGTGATGAGCTGGCCGAACAGCCAGTGCCGCAGGGTCTCCCCGGCGCCGTCGAGCACCTTTGCCCAGCGGTCGCGCTTCTTCGGCGGGATGAACCGCAGCACGCCGTCGCGATAGCTCGCCGGATCGGCTGCGAAGGACAGGCCGAGAAAGACGATCACCAGCACGTTGCCGAGCGCGCTGAACAGCCCGATGATCACCGCCGCCGCCGGACCCAGGACGTTGCCGGCATCCGAGATCAGCGAACCGGGGCTCTTGATCGCGCTCGAGGCGAGGCCGCCGAGCCCTTCCGATTTCTTGCCGTCGTCCTTGGGCGCCGGCTTGTCTTCCTTGCCCTTGTCGTCCGACCCGCCGACCGAACCGAGGATCGGCAGGTCGATCCCGTAGGACGACAGCCACGAGGTCACGGTGCCCGCCTGGCTCTTGATCGTCTGGCCGAGGTCGCGGCCCTGCTGCACCACCGTGGCACCGCCGAAACCGATCAGGCCGACGGCTCCCGCGGCGACCGCGAGGCTGGCGATGGTCAGCCTCAGGCCCCGGGGCAGGGGCAGGAGGTAGCCGAGGCCGCGGGTCAGCCCATCGAGGAAGACGCCGAGCAGCACCCCGGCGAACACCAGGAACAGCGTGCCGACCGACATCCAGGCCAGCGCCAGCAGGGCCACGAACGACACCACGGCGATGCCGGATGCGGCGAGCGGCAGGGTTCCCCGCCACGGGCCGACGGGCCCTGCGAACGCTTCGGTCTTGGGCTCGGCCATGTCGTCCATCGAAAATCCCGCGGTGTCGGCGCTCACGAGCGCTCGCGCGTCGCCGCGGTCAACCCTCGGTCGCCGCTCCTGCACCAAGGATCCCG
>CAZZZJ010000445.1:0-3558 GCA_964658355.1 Beijerinckiaceae bacterium | reverse complement strand
GCGAAGGTGCCGTGGCGGTCGAGGTGGTCCGGCGTGATGTTGAGGAGCACGCCGACGCTGGGATCGAGCGAGGGCGTCAGGTCGATCTGGAACGAGGACAGCTCGACCACGTGGATGCGCGTCGGCGCGGGCGGCTCCAGCGACAGGATCGCCGTGCCGATGTTGCCGCCCATCTGCACGTCGCGGCCCGCGGCGCGCAGGATGTGCGCGATCAGCGCCGTGGTGGTCGACTTGCCGTTGGTGCCGGTGATCGCCACGAACGGCGCACCCGGCGCGATCGCCCGGCGCTCCCGGCAGAACAGCTCGATGTCGCCGACGATCTCGATGCCGGAATCCTTGGCCAGCGCCACCGTCCAGTGCGGGACCGGATGGGTCAGCGGCACGCCGGGCGACAGGATCAGCCCTTCGAACCCGGACCAGTCGGCATCGCGCAGGTCGGCCGTCTCGACCCCTTGCGCCGCCGCCTTCGCGACGCCCTCGGCGTTGTCGTCCCAGGCGAGAACCCGCGCACCGCCGGCCTTCAAGGCGAGGGCGGTGGCGAGGCCGGAGGCACCGAGGCCGAACAGAGCGACCGAGCGGCCGCTGAAGGTGGTGATGGGAGTCATGGCATCGTCCGATCGGTCGCGAGGTCGCTCGCACGTCCCGTTTCCGTTCCCTCCCCGTCAGTCCGGGGCGTCGCAGGCGAGACCGGAAGCCCGGACCGCCGGGGCGGCCGGCTCTGGCGGCTCTCGATAGCACGCCTCCGGCGCGTCCCTTCGGTTCCGGGCTCGTCTGCGCAGCCCCGGAACGATAGCGGCGGGTTGGTTCGGCGGAGCATGCCGGCGTCGGGATCGATCAACGTCAGCGCAGCTTCAGCGTCGCCAGCCCCGCCAGCGCCAGGATCACCGCGATGATCCAGAACCGGATCACGACCTGCGGCTCCTTCCAGCCCTTCTGCTCGAAATGGTGGTGGATCGGCGCCATGCGGAAGACGCGTTTCCCCGTGAGCTTGAACGAGGCGACCTGAATGATCACCGACATGATCTCCAGGACGAACAGGCCCCCGACGATGGCCAGCACGATCTCGTGCTTGGTCGCCACCGCCACGACGCCGAGCAGGCCGCCGAGGGCGAGCGAGCCGGTGTCACCCATGAAGATCTGGGCCGGGGGCGCATTGAACCACAGGAAGCCGAGCCCCGCCCCGATCACCGCGCCGGCGACGACCGCGAGCTCGCCGGTGTCGCGCACGTAGTTCACCTGCAGGTAGCTCGCGGTGAACGAGTTGCCGACGAGGTAGGCGATCACGCCGAAGGTGCCGCAGGCGATCATCACCGGGACGATGGCGAGGCCGTCGAGGCCGTCGGTCATGTTCACCGCGTTGCCGGCGCCGACTATGACGAAGCCGCCGAACAGCACGTAGAACCAGCCGAGGTTCAGCAGCGCGTCCTTGAACACGGGGAACGCGAGCTGGTTCTGGAGCGAGGCCGGCGAGAAGTACGAGATCGCGTAGCAGGCCGAGATCGCGATCAGCGCCTCGAGCCCGAGGCGGAGCTTGCCCGAGAAGCCCTTGTGCGACTGCTTCGTCACCTTGAGGTAGTCGTCGTAGAATCCGATCGCGCCGAAGCCCAAGGTCACGGTCAGCGTGATCCAGACGTAGTGGTTGCGCGGATTGGCCCAGAGCAGGATCGCGACGATGGCGCCGGCCAGGATCATCAGGCCGCCCATGGTCGGCGTGCCGCGCTTGGTCAGCAGGTGGGTCTGGGGACCGTCCTCGCGGATCGGCTGGCCCTTGCCCTGGCGAAGGCGCAGCAGCGAGATGATCAGCGGCCCGAACCAGAACACGAACAGGCCCGCCGTGAACAGCGCGCCTCCGGTGCGGAAGGTGATGTAGCGGAAGACGTTGAGGGCCGAGAGCGTGCCGCTCAGGTCCGACAGGAGATACAGCATCCGGGGGGCTCGGCGGCTTGGCTCACACGAAGAAGGGCGATGGCGGGGCCTGGCGGCCCCTGGCCTCGGCGGGCGATCGAGCGCCGGTCACGAACCGGCGGACAGGGCCGGCGCATCGCGCCGCATCGGGGGGTTCGCGTAGCGGGCTTTGAGCGCTTCGACAATCCGACCCATGCGAATGCTGTTCGATCCCTTGACCATCACGGCGTCTCCCGGCCGCAGGATCTGGGCGAGCGGATCGACGAGTTCGGCCGAGGTTCCGGCGGCGAGCCCGCGGCGCGAGACCGGCAGCGCCTCGAACAGGTGCCCCATCAGCGGGCCGGCGGTGAAGACGAGGTCGACGGCGTGATCGGCGACCGCCCCCGCGAGGTCGCGGTGGTGCGCCTCCGCTGCGGCCCCCAGTTCGAGCATGTCGCCGAGCACCGCGATGCGGCGCCCGCGCGGGCCGGTCTCGATCGTGGCCAGGGTCGACAGGGCGGCGCGCACCGAGGCCGGGTTGGCGTTGTAGCTCTCGTCGACGAGGAACGCCTCGCCGTCGCGCAATTGCAGAGCCGTGCGCTCGCCGCGCCCGGTCGGGGGGCGCAGGGCGGCCAGCGACAGGGCCGCTCGGGCGAGGTCGGCGCCGAGGCTGTGCACCACCGCCATGACGCCCAGCGAATTCATCGCCGTGTGCCGGCCGGGCGTGCCGAGCTGGTAGGTCACCGGCTCGCCCATCACCACGGCGTCGACCACGGAGAGATCGGGACGCAGGACGATCCGCCGGGCCCGCACGTCGGCCGCCTCGTGCTCGCCGAAGGTCACGACGCGGCCGGCCCGCGAGGCGAGGGCGTGGGCGTGGAGCCGGGCGAAGCTCGGGTTGTCGCGGTTGATCACGGCGACGCCGCCGGGAATCAACCCGGTGAAGATCTCGCCCTTGGCGTCGGCGATCGCCGACACCGAGGCGAAGTGCTCGATGTGGACCGGCTCGACGGTGGTGACGAGCGCCACGTCCGGCCGCACCTGGGCGACGAGCGGGACGATCTCGCGCGGGTGGTTCATGCCGACCTCGAACACGCCGAAGCGGGTGTCGGCGGGCATCCGCGCCAGCGTCAGCGGCACGCCCCAATGGTTGTTGTAGGAGGCGACGGAGGCGTGGGTCTCGCCTTGCGCCGAAAGCACGTGGCGCAACGCTTCCTTGGTTCCGGTCTTGCCGACGGAGCCGGTCACGGCCACGACCTGGGCCGCGGTGCGGGCGCGGGCCGCCTGGCCGAGCCGCGTCATCGCGTCGAGGACGGGATCGGGGCCGTCGCCGGGCACGGCGAGCACCGGGCCGTCGAACGACGCCGCGCGGTCGGCGGCGACCACCGCCGCGCCCGCACCCTTGTCCAGGGCCGCGCGGACGAAGTCGTGCCCGTCCCTGGCCTCGCCCTTGATCGCGAAGAAGAGGTCGCCCGGCTGCAGCGTGCGGGTGTCGATCGAGGCGCCGGAGACGGCATCGACCGCGCCGTGCAGGGTGCCGCCGGTCGCCGCTTCCAGTTCGGCGGCGGTCCAGAGCGGTGTCAGGGTCGGGCTCATGCGGCCTCCGATAGGGACGTGCACGGACGGCTTGCGCCCTCCCCCTTTGCGGGGGAGAGGCGCCCGCGGGAGCGGGAC
>CAZZZJ010000444.1:0-3562 GCA_964658355.1 Beijerinckiaceae bacterium | reverse complement strand
TCGACCACGCCGACGCAGCCGTAGCGCCGCCGGGTGATCTCGATCAGCACGTCGGACATCACCATGTCGTCGGGCACCAGCGGCACCTCGTCGCCGGTGTGCATGAGCTGGCGTACGGTCTTCAGACGCGCCGCCAGCGTGCCGCCGGGATGAAGGGTCTTGAAGCGGGCCGAGGTGAAGCCGCGGCTCTCCACGAGCGCCACCGCGAGCGCATCGCCGAGCGCGAGCTGGATCAGGCTGGAGGTCGTCGGCGCGAGGTCGTGCGGGCAGGATTCACGCACCTTCGGCAAGGCGAGCAGCACGTCCGCGGCCCGGCCGAGGGTGCTGTCGGCGTTGCAGGTGATCGCGATCAGGGGGATCGAGAAGCGGCGCGAGAAGCTCACGAGGTCGCCGAGCTCCACCGTCTCGCCGGACCACGACAGCGCGACGATCACGTCGTCCGCAGCGATCATGCCGAGGTCGCCGTGGCTCGCCTCGGTGGGGTGAACGAAGAAGGCATGCGTGCCCGTCGAGGCCAGGGTCGCCGCGAGCTTGCGTCCGACATGGCCGCTCTTGCCGATACCGCAGACGATGACGCGGCCCTTCACCGAGACGATCGTCTCGACCGCACGCTCGAAACTGGTGCCGAGGTCGCCTTCCAGCAGGCCGATCACCTCCTCGAGGGCCGACATGCCGAGGCGAAGGCTTCGCACCGCGATGCTGCGGCTGTCCCCCTCCCCCGTGGCCACCGCGTGCAGGCGCGGCAACGGCGGTTTGACGGGCTCTCGCGGGGTCGGGAACGCGGTGACGTGCGACATGGGGCATCCGCAAAGGATCCCGGCATCGAAAACGCGGACCGGGGGCTGAAACGGCATCGGGCCCGTCGATCGGGCCTCGGTCAGGCCTAGGTTCGGCCCATGGTTTAAATGTGACGGCGCGATGTCGCCAGCGGGTGCCGGGTCGGCAGGTCAGCGCGGGACCATCCGGAAATCCGGGGCGTGCTCGGGCTGCGTCGTCACCACGGCGGCCGGCAGGACCGGCGTCACGTCGGCCAGAGAGATCCGGAAACGGCCGATGATGCGGGCCAGCGCCAGGACCGCCTCGGTGAGGGCGAAATGCGCGCCGATGCACACCCGCGGGCCGACGCCGAAGGGAAGGTAGGCGTAGCGCGGGATCGCCGGCGCGCCCGGGAGGAACCGGCCCGGATCGAACGCGTCGGGGTCGTCCCAGAGGCGGCGGTGACGGTGCAGCACCCAGGGCGAGATCATCACGATGTCGCCCGCCGCGATCTCGAGGCCGGCCACGCTGTCGGCCTTGAGCGCGCGGCGGACGATGACGAAGGCCGGCGGATACAGACGCATCGTCTCGTCGATCACCGCGCGGGTCAGCGGCAGGCGTCCATCCTGGGCGCAGCCGGCCGGTGCGGCGAGGTCGGCGCCCTGTGCCTCGCGGGCCACCTGTTCCTGGAGATCCGGTGCGAGGGCGAGGAGATAGGCGGCCCAGAACAGCAGAACCGCGGTCGTCTCGTGCCCGGCCAGGATCATGGTGGCGACCTGGTCGCGGACCTCGGCGTAGGTGAAGGCTGACCCGCTCTCGGGGTTCTTCGCGGCCATCAGCAGGTCGAGCAGGTCGCGGTGGGTGCGCGGCGTGCCGTCGGCGGCTCGCGCCTCGATGATCTGGCCGAGGAACGGCGTCCAGCGCTTCCGAAACCGGGCGCGCGGGAAGTCGAGCGGCGCCCGCCAGGTCGGCGGCAGCACGATGTCGAGCAGGTGCGGACGGCCGAGGCGCTCGGAATACTCGGCGATGAAGCCGCGCAGCTCGTCGCCGTGCCGGTCCATCGCCACCGAGAACATGCTGCGCCCGGCGATCTCGAGCGCGAGCCTGTGCAGGGCGGAGAACAGGGCGACCGGGCCGCGTGCGGCGTCGACGTCGAAGCCGGCGAGGGAGTCGCCGATCGCGCGGTCGATCAGCGGGACGAGGCCGTCGATCGCCTTCGGCGTGAAGGCCGGCGCGAGCGAGCGCCGCTGATGGCGCCACGCGGCCCCTTCGCTGATCAGCACGCCGTCGCCGAGGATCGGGCGAAGGATGCGCACCGAGCCGGCGGTGCGGGCATAGTTCGCCTGGTTGTCGACGAGCACATGCCGGATGGCGTCCGGGTCGCTGAGGGTGAAGCTCGACCGCCCGAGCAGGCTGCGGCGCGTCACCAGCTCCTCGTAGGCGCGGCGCGGCCAGCCGACGAGGGCGTTGGTGCGCAGGGCGCCGAGGTAGGAGAAGATCGGAGGCTCGCGCTCCGGGGGCACCCGGAACGGTGGCACGATCCGGGGCGTCGCGGGGCGCTTGCCGCCGGAGGCCTGTGCCGCCGTAGGGTCGAGAACCGTCGTCATGGCCGTCCTCCGCCGATGGCGACGCGCCCCGGTGCCGGCAGCGTCGTCCTGTGTCCGCATCGGCCGAAACCCGTCTCCCGACGGAGACCCGGTCTCGATGCCTGCACGATCCGGCGCCCTTCTACACCCTTGTCTGCGCGCGCGTGAGGCCGGAGAACCGCCTCAGCCCGCGATGAAGAGGCCGGCGATCGCTGCGCTCGTCAGATTGGACAGCGTGCCGGCCAGGATCGCGCGCAGGCCGTAGCGGGCGATCTCCGCCCGGCGCTCGGGCACCAGGCTCGAGAAGCTCGCGAGCTGGATCGCGATCGACGACAGGTTGGCGAAGCCGCAGAGCGCGAAGCACACGATCGCCTGGCTCCGCGGATCGAGGACGCCGCCCTTCAGCACAGGCGAGAGGTTGGCGTAGGCGAAGAACTCGTTGAAGGCGAGCTTCTGGCCGATCGCGCCGCCGACCAGCGTCGCGTGCTCCCACGGCACGCCGAGCAGCCACGCGAGCGGCGCCAGCGCAAGGCCGAGGAGGCCCTCGATTGAGGCTGTCGGGTAGCCGACCAGCCCGCCGGCATAGCCGACTGCGCCGTCGGCAAGCGCGATCAGGCCGATGAAGGCGATCAGCATCGCCCCGACCGCGACGGCGACGCCGAGCCCCTTCTGGGTGCCGTCGGCGGCGGCCTCGATCAGGTTGGCCGCGCGGACGTCGCCGAACTCGACGCGGGTGGTCGCGATCCGCGTCGGCTCAATCGAGGGGACCAGCATCTTGGCGTAGAGCAATCCGCCGGGGATCGCCATGATCGAGGCGGCGAGGAGGTCGGTCATCGGCACGCCGAGCGCCGCGTAGCCGGCCAGGATCGAGCCGGCGGTCGAAGCGGCGCCGCTCGTCATCACCGCGAACAGTTCGGCGCCGGTCAGCAGCGCGAGGAAAGGACGGAGCGCCACGGCGATCTCGCTCTGGCCGATCGCGATGGTGATGACCGCCGCAAACGATTCGATCGGGCTCGTGCCGACCAGCCTGCGCAAGCCCTCGCCGACGATGCGCGCGGCGGCCTGCATGATCCCGAAATGATAGAGCACGCCGATCAGCGCCGACACGTACAGGATCTGCGGCAGCACCCGCAGAGCCAGGATGAAGCCGCCGCCGCCGAACAACTCGAACATCCGCGGCTCGACGAGGCCTCCGAACAGGAACGCCGTGCCGCGGTCGC
>CAZZZJ010000443.1:0-3567 GCA_964658355.1 Beijerinckiaceae bacterium | reverse complement strand
TCGCGCACGGCCCGCAGGACGAAGGGGTGGACGAGATACAGCGCGTAGGAGGCGTCGCCGAGCGCCGCGAAGGCCGCCGCTAAAGGCGACGGCGGCTTCGCGTCCGACCGCGGAGGGCCGAGGGACGCGGCCGCGACCAGGACGGCCGCCGGGATGCCGAGGGCAAGCGGCCGCAGGAACCCCTCCGGAAAGGCGCCCTCGCGAGCGACGAGGACGAGCAGGCCCCCTCCGGCGAGCGCCAGGAACGCCCGCGCGGGCCGGCCCAGGGTGAGGCCCTCGCCGCGGGCGAGCGCGATGAGGGCGCCGAGGCCGAATTCCAGCATCACCGGGTTCGACCAGAAGACCAGCGGCGCCGCGCTCGGCCGAAACCATGCGCCCGCCAGCACGATCCCTCCGAGCGCCGCGACGAGCCACAGGACGCCGGCGCGCCGGCCCCAGCCGAGGCCGACCGCGAAGAGTGCGTAGAATGCCATCTCGCAGTTGAGCGTCCAGCCGAGGCCGTAGAGCGGCTGCAGCGATCCGTCCGGCCGCACCGCCGGCCAGAACAGGAAGGAGGCGACCACCGAGCCGAGATCGGGCGCCCCACCGGTGCCGTTCAGCGCGGACGGCGCCGCCAGCGCGACCGCGAGATAGAGAGCGGTGACTAGCCAGTAGAGCGGCACCACCCGCGCGATCCGGTGTGCGAGGAAGCGCCGCCGTCCCCGAGGCCCGGCGGCGTGCGGGCCGGCGGCATGGACGATGATGAAGCCCGAGATCACGAAGAACACGTCGACGCCGCAAGCCCAGGGCAGCAGCGCGCTCGGTGCGAAGGCCCGGCCCGTCCGCTGCGCCAGCGCTGCCGCCTCGGATTGCGCGTGGTACATCACCACGAGCAGGGCCGCGACCGCGCGCAGGATCTGGACGTGCGTGATCTGGGCCTGGATGCGCTTCACGCAGATGCCTCGCGGCGGACGGGACGGCCGAGGCATGGCCGCTGCCGCTTGGCCGATCAAGGGCGACGGCGCTTCCTCGCGCTTTCCGCCGACGTGGCCTCCGGTTCGGCCACAGAAAGCCCGTCACGACAAAGGCCTGGAGCTGTTCCGATCGCAGCGCGATCGAGAGCGGCTTCGGACGCCTCCCCAAGTCGAACCAAGACGACAGGAACCATGCGCGGTCGTCATCGTTGGTTCGCCGAAGTGCTGCCGCCGTCCGGACCGTTCGAATGCGGTCAGGGCGTCTCTTTGATGCCGGCCTGCACGCTCACCATTCATCGATCGAGGTATTTTATGCTGAAGAGATATGCCGTTCTGTCCGCGGTCGCCTTCGCCGTCACGACCCCCGCCATGGCGCAGGGCCTGAGCGATTTCCGTCTGCAGTCGCTGCAGGCGAACGCCTTCGAGATCCAGTCGAGCGAGATCGCTCTCTCCAAGTCCCGCAATCCCCAGATCCGGACCTACGCCAAGGACGCGATCCGCGACCACCGTTCGGCCAACGTCGCGCTGGTCGGCGGCGATCGCAACTACGTCGCCGCCCAGGGCGGCGTGGTCGGCGGCCCGGTCGACGGCCTGATCGGCGCGCCTCTGGCCGTGGCCGGCGGCGCGGTCGGTGCGGCGACCAGTGCGGCTGCGGGCGTGGTCGGCGGAACGCTCGCCGGCGGCCCGGTCGGCGGCCTCGAAGGCCTCGGCTCCGGTGCCCAGCGTGGCGCCGCGGCCGGCAGCCGCCTTGGCAATGTCGATGTCGACCAGACGGCGGGTACGACGGTGGTGCAGCCGAGCCCCGAGCAGCAGGCGATGCTGTCGGAGCTTTCCGCCACGCCGTCGGGTCCGCGCTTCGACCGCCTCTACGTGAGCCAGCAGATCCAGGCGCATCGGATGACGATCGGCATGACGGAATCCTATGCCTCCGCCGGCCCGAATCCGGCGCTGCGCACCTACGCTCAGCAGGCGCTGCCGGTTCTGCAGCATCATTACGGCATGGCCCAGCGCCTGCCGGGCGCCCGCGACGCGATGTAAGGCGCTTGGTCCCGCTCGGCGACTCGGGCGGGCGGGATCCAACGCGAAAGGGTGGCAGGCGCGAGCCTGCCGCCCTTTCGTCGTCTCCGACCTGTCGGTCGTCGGAGCCGGGATCGATAGCCGAGGCGGGCGAACTCCGGGGAGCGCACCCGCCTCGTCGCAGCGCGGCCTCAGTTGCAGGTGATCAGCGCGGAGGGGCGAAGCGGCTCGCCGCCGCGATCGACCGCCTGCGCGAAGTCGCCGGTCTCGGGGTCGCGCACCAGCAGGTCGCCGGTGGCCACGCCGAAATGCGCGCCGTGAAGCGTGAGCGTGCCCGCCTCGACACGCTCCTTGATGAACGGAAACGTCATCAGGTTCTCGAGGCTCTGGCTCACCATCGCGTGCTCCAGACGGGTCAGGTAATCGGGGGCGGACGAGTCGCCGGCCTTCGCCTCGGCGGGCTTCACGAGGGAGACCCACTTCCCGATGAAGTTGCCTCCCGAGAGCGGCTTGGTCTTGTTGGCGTAGGCCTTGATGCCGCCGCAGCTGGCATGGCCGAGCACGACGATGTTCTTCACCTCGAGCCCCTGCACCGCGAACTCGATCGCCGCCGAGGTGCCGTGGTAGTCGCCGCCGGTCTCGTAGATCGGCACGATGGCGGCGACGTTGCGGATCACGAACAGCTCGCCCGGGCCGACATCGAAGATAGCCTCCGGCGCGACGCGGCTGTCGCAGCAGCTGATCACCAGCGTCTCGGGCTCCTGTGCGGACGCGAGTTCCGCGAAGCGCTTCCGCTCCGTCGGAAAGCGGCCGGAGAGGAAGGAGCGGTAGCCGTCGGTCAGCGCGGTCGGAAACATGGGTCCTCCTGACAATCGAGAAATTCCGTCACGGAACGAGCCATCCGCGCAGCCTGTTCCACGCTCAAGTTTGCTGCCAATTCAGGATGATCGGCACGTCTGGAACGTGTCCGGCGACGAGGCTTTCGGCGAGCCGCCCCAGCCCGGCCGGTTCGATCCGCGCATCGGTGGCGAGCAGTTCGGCGACCGTCCACCAGCGGGTGCCGTGGAGCGGGTTGTCCTCGGTCTCCATCAGGCGGCCCGTGTCGATGCGGTCGTCGGTGAGGCGCACCAGGAAATAGCGCTCGCGCGCATCGCGCGATGTCCGGAACAGGTGGAACGGGCCGTCGCAGGCCGCGACCTGCGGGCCGATCGCGCAGTCGGCGACGCCGATCTCCTCCGACAATTCGCGGCGGCAGGCCGTGACGTGGTCCTCGCCGGGTTCCAGCCCGCCTCCGGGCATGAACCAGAACCGCGCCGGCTTTCCGTCGGGCCCGAGGGCGTGGACCGATTCGTACTCGATCAGCAGCAGCCGGTCGGCCGGATCGAACACCAGCGCGCGGGCGACGTGACGGATTTCGAGATTCGGATCGCTCATGGCCGATGTCGTTAGCAGGATTCCGGCCGGGCGCCTTCTTCCGCCTGTGCCGGCATCCAGATCACCGCCGGTAGCCCGTGCGCGTCGTGCTCGGGCGGATCCGGCAGCGGGCTCGCGGATCCGAGGAGGATGTCGCGGGCGACGACGAGGCCGGCCATCGCGT
>CAZZZJ010000442.1:0-3571 GCA_964658355.1 Beijerinckiaceae bacterium | reverse complement strand
TCGCCACCGGCCACCGTTTCGAGATCGGCGATTACCTGCGCACCAGCGCGGAGGGAAGCTTCACCGCGCCCTGGACCGAGATCGCCAGAGACCTGCGGGTGCGGGCCGAGCGCTTCGAGGAGTTCCGCTCCTCGGGCGAACGCTTCACGGCGGAAGTCCTGGCGACCCTGCGGGAAGGCGCGCCCGCGCCCGACCCGCGCCATTTCCTGCGCACCTTCTCCAACGCCGTGGCGTTCAAGCCGATCTTCGATTCGAGCGCCTTCGTGCGCAGCTTCGTCCTCGATCCGGAGCCCCTCGACGTCGCCCGCGTCCGGCAATCGGTGGAGAACTGGCGCCGGCTGCTGGAGACGATCGAGGAACTCGAGGTCAAGCTCGCGCGGCTGAAGCGGCTCGCCGGTCGCTACGAATCCTGGGCCGACGCGGTGCTGGCAGCCGGCATCCACGAGGCTCGCGCTGCGAGCGCGGAACTCCGCCGCCGCTGCCACGACCTCGTTGCGGTGCGGACCAAGCTGCGGACCGGCGCGGAGCCGCTGCGCATCGCCCGCGACAGCGTCGCGACGAGCCGCGGTTTCGTCCGCGACATCGACGGCGAGATCGCCGAGAAGAAGGCCCTCGTCGTCGGAGGGGCCACCGACGGGCGCCTGGCCGCCTCGACCATCGGCCTGTCGATGCTGGAACGCGACCGGCGGGACCTCGCCGCGCGGGTCGCCGACCTCGTCGGCCTCGTCGGACAGATGGGCAAGCTCCAGGCGGTGGCTCCGGTGCTCCGGCAGGTGGCGCCGCAGGCTGCGCGGCTTGCCGAAGCCTGCGCCCGTTCGGGCCTTCGCCGCGAAGCCCCGCCCGAGGAGACCCTGCGCCTCGACGGCCCCCTTCCAGCCCTGATCGAGGGCCTGCTGCGGCTGCCCGAGTTCGACGAGGCCCTGGACCGGGCCGCGGAAGACACGGCGCTGAAGGCCCGCGCCCAGGAGACAGAGGCCGAGCGAACGGCGCCCGTCGCGGCGGCCGGGCACGGTGCGCGACTCTCGTCCGACACCATCGCCTTCCGCACGGAACTGGCGCGGCGCAACATCGACGCGGTGCCGGTCTGCGAACTCGCCGAGATCGTCGACCCGCATTGGGGCCCGGCGCTGGAAGGCCTGCTCGGCCGGGCGCGCGAGGCGCTGGTGGTGTCTCCGGACCGGCTGGAAGAGGCGCTCGGCGTCCTCCAGGGCAACCGCGACCGATTCAGCCGTTGCATCCTGGTGAAGACCACCGACACCGCCGGGCAGCGGGCGCGGCGCTTCGACGATGGGCCGCTGTCGGTGATCGAGACCGACGACCCGCATGCCGCCGCCTTCCTCGGCGTGCGGCTCGGCGGCTACGATCTCGCCCGCGACGACGCCGAGTTGCGCCGGATGAGCCGCGCCGTGGCGCCGAGCGGGCGCACCACCGCCGGCATGGCCTACTCGGTCACCCGCTCGGTCGACCTGCTGATGACCCGGGGCCAGCGCGGCCCGACCGCCGAAAGCCGCCGCAACCACGAGGTCGCGGTGGCGGAAGCCAAGCGCCTCCGCGGCGAGGCCGTGGTGTTGCGCGAGGCCGCGCGGACCGCGGCGGCGATCCGGGCACGGATCGCCCGCGGCATCGAGGATTGCGATGGCCTGCGCGAGGAGATCGACGGGATCGAGGGCCGACGGCGGACGCTTGCCACCGAGCGCGAGGCGATCGAGAAGCGCGACACCGCCGGGCTCGCCGAGGAGATCAAGGCGCTGACCGCGGAGCGCATCGCCTACCTGCGCGAGCTCTCGGAGGTGCTGGAGCCGAAGCTGGACGGCCTGCTCGCCGAGGAGGCCGGCCTGAAGGCGCGGCTCGGAGCGGGTCGCGAGGCCGCGCGCGCAGCCTTCGCCGCCCGCCGCAGCGCCTTGCACCGTCTCGCGAGCGGAGACGCCCTGCGCATCCGCATGGTGCGTGGCCAAGTGTTCTCGGCGGCTCCGGTCCACGCGATCCGCACGGAGCTGGCCGGGCTGGAGGCGAAGGCGATCTCGGCCGCGGCATCCGCCGAGCGGAGCCTCGCGCAGGAAGCGGCCGAAAGCGCCCGATCGCATGGCCGCGCCGCGGAACGGGATCTCGCCGAGTACTGCGCGCAGTGGCGCATCGACAACCCGCTCGGTCGCGGCGACGGCGGCCGCGGGGATCAGCCGGCGACGTTGGGCTATGCCTGGGTCCGGCGCGAGCACGACGAGGTCGAGGGCCACGAGTTGCGCCGCTACCGCGCCCAGGCCGAACGGGCGACGGACGAGATGCGTCGGCTGATGACCGAAGACCTGCTGACGCGGCTCGCCGACAAGTTCGAGCGGGTGCGCGCGCGCCTCGACGCCTTGAACGAACGGCTCTCGACCCAGCGATTCACCGGCCAGACCTACGCCTTCGAGGCGGTGGTCGACCGCCGCTATGCCGCCGTGCACGCGCTGGCGACGGAAGTCGCGCGCTCGCCCGATGCCGCCCAGGCGCTGCTGCCCGCGGATGGCGAGGGGCCGATGGCGGCGGCGCTCGCGGAGGTCACCGCGCTGATCTCGGGAGCGGAGGATGCGGCGCGGCTGGCCGATTACCGAAACTATTTCGTCTACGAGATCGGGATGCGGGACGCGGCCGGCAACCGGACGACCATGTCGAGCCGGGCGCTTCGTGGATCGGGCGGAGAGGCGCAGGCTCCGTTCTACGTCGCGATAGCGGCCTCGCTCGCCAGCGCCTACTATCCCGGCGACCGGCCCGGCGACGAGAACCCGGGCTTCGGGCTCTGCCTGCTCGACGAGGCGTTCTCGAAGCTCGACGTGCGTAACAGCCAGGCGCTGGTCGACCTCTACGCAGCGTGGGGATTGCAGCTGCTCATCGCAGCGCCGGAGGACAAGCGCACGACGCTGACGGAAGTGATGGACACCATCGTCACGGTCTACAAAAGCCCGGATCTCGCCTCCGTGCGGATCGAATCCGAGCATCCGCTGGAAGCGGCCAAGCGTGCGTTGCACGCCATCAATCCGGAGCGGTACGACGACGATCGCGATGCGGCCGAGTAGGCGGCGCGCTCGAGATTAGGCACCGCCGGCACGAGAACGATCGGGAGAGCGTTCGGCCAGCGGTGCCAGCCGGACGAGAGGGGGGAACTCATCAAGCCAACCGCAACTTATAATGGTTGCCGTCGATCGACATTCACATTTGTCAAAGTCGTGCTGACAAAACGATCGCATCCACCGCCTGTGCACCGCCGGGGATGCCGGTCGCGCGGTGTCGAGGCCGCGCCGAACGGGCGCGGCCGGGGCGAGACGATTCGGCATCCCGCCGGACCGAGCGATGTTTCAGTTCAGGTAGGTGCGGATCCAGTTCGGCGATAGGATCTCGCCCTCCTCCGTGATGATCCAGGGCTGCTTGGCCGGATCGGTCAGGGCGCCGGCCGCGGCGGCGATCGCCTCGCGCAGGGTCCCGTAGCGCTCGGGCTGCGCCAAAGGCGAGCTTGCCGGCAGGGTGCGCCAGATCGTCAAATCGGCGGGTCGTTCGAGGGCCTCGGTTTCCATCTCACTCTTTTCCTTCCGAAACG
>CAZZZJ010000441.1:0-3571 GCA_964658355.1 Beijerinckiaceae bacterium | reverse complement strand
CCGCCGGTCTCCGCGCGGCCGACCGGGCCCGCACGCTGTCGGCGCCCGCGACGGAAGCGGCCGCCCGGGCGGACCTCTACCGCGCCGCTGCCGAGATCGTCAGCCTTCCGACCATCGACGACGGCCTCTCGCGCCTGAAGGCCCTCGACAGGGCGAAGCTGCCGGCCGGCGACGCCCGCCTCCTCGACTCCGCCCTGGTCACCGCCGCGCAGATCCGGCGCGACCCGGGCGGGCATCCCGACGAAATGGCGCGTCCCACGCCCGCGAAGCCGGACGCGGCATCCCCGCGTCCCACCGAACCAGGCGAGAGGCTGATCCTACAGGCCCAGGCCGCCATCGACCGCATCGACGATCTCGTCCGGGGCACGCGGCCATGAACGCCATCCAAGCCTCACCTCCGTCGCCCCCTCCGAAGACCGACCGGGTCCCCGCACGGCCCGCCGACGAGCGACCCGGGGATCCCGGAACCGGTTTTCCCGATCGCGACGCCTTCGCCGCGCTCCTCCGCGTCGTCACCGGAGAAACCGCTCCGACGACGGCCGATCCGATTTATCCGGACGCGTTTGGGCCTCCGGCCGACACGGCGCGGCATCCGGCGCGGCCGGCGCCCGCCATCGAGACGGAGACCGACTTGGCCGCCCTCCTCGTGGCCATCGCGAACCCGGCCCAAGGCGCCCCGCCTCAGGCCCAAGTGTCCGAGGCCGCGCCTTCAGCGTTGCCGATCGCGGGCGCTCCGGTGAGCGATGTCATCGCCGCCGCCGAGCCGCCTCGACCCGGCGCCGCCGTCGCCCTTCCAGACGGGGCCTTTCCGAAAACCGGGGAGCCTCCCGTTCTAGACGATTCGGTCCGGTTGATCGCGCAGGAGACCCACTTCGCGCCCCTGGCGACGCCCTCCCGGCCGCCGGCGTCGACGCCGGTCTCGCTCGGAGGGACGGAGTTTCAGGAGCCGCAGCCCACGGCCCTGGGCCCGACCGTGCAGGCTGCTTCCGTCGAGCCCGGCGGTGTCCCGGATGCCAAGCCGATCCGCAGCGCGTCGGCCGCCGCGACGACGCAGATCCCGGAGGATCTTCCCCCGGCCGCGGAAGGCGGTGCCGCGCCGCCGACCCTCGCTCCCGAAGGGCGCGAAGCGGACGCGCAGGTGGCGAAGACCGCCGTTGCCACGCCATTCCGATCGCGCGAGTCCGCGATGGCGGCGATCGCGCCTGCTGGCCCGCCGGAGGGCGAAGGCCCGTTCGCCGCCGCGCTGCCGCAGGTCGCGACCGCGATCCGCGAGGAGATCGACCGGATCGCGGTCGCCGCGCCGCATGCTCCGGTCGACGCGACCCTGCGGATGCCGACGGACGGCGTGCTGCGCGTGCTCAAGATCCAGCTCCGGCCGACGGAACTCGGCCTCGTCACGGTCGAGTTGCGCCTGAAGGACGGGCGCCTGGAGGCCTCCCTGCACGCCGCCCGGCCGGAGACGACCGATTTCCTGCGCCGGTCCGCCAGCGCCCTCGGCGACCTCCTCAGCCGCTCCGGTTGCCAGGCCGACCTCGTCATCCTGGATCGGCCGCGTGTGCAGGACGGACCGGCGTTCTCTGCCGCCACCTTCCCGGCGCAGGCCTTCGAGGGCGGCGGACGGTCCGCGAACGACGGGACGCGGCAACATCGGTCTGCGCGCGAGGACGGCGGCGCGCCCATTCCGGGGGAAGATCGGACGGATGAGACGAACATTCACGGCGATAGCGACCGCCATCTGTATCTGTAGCACGGCCCAGGCCGGGTCCGCGGTCTGCGAAGGCGCGATGCAGACCGCGGCGGCGCGCCACGGCGTGCCGCTCGGCGTGCTCTACGCCGTCGGCTTGACCGAGACAGGCAAGCGCGGCTCGCTTCAGCCCTATGCTATGAATGTCGAGGGGCAGGCGTATTTCGGCACCGGCATCGAGGATGTGGTGGCGCATTTCCAGGCGGCGCGCCGCAAGGGCGCGCGCCTGATCGACCTCGGGTGCATGCAGATCAACCACCACTATCACGGCGGCAAGTTCCCCTCGCTGGCCGCGATGCTCGATCCGCGGGCCAACGTCGACTATGCGACGAGCTTCCTGAAGGAGCTGAGGCGACGCGAGGGGAGCTGGACCATGGCGGTCGCCCGCTACCACGCCGGACCGAACAACCATCCCGCGCAGAAGCGATACATCTGTCGGGTCGTCGCGAACATGGTCGCGAGCGGCTTCGGCGACTGGACTCCGGGTGCGACGGCCTTCTGCAGGCAAACAGATCCGCCGGCGCCCCCGTCCGGGCCACGCGGAACATAGGAGCGGCCGGTGAAGGCGTTGCTGGTCGATTCCGTTCCCACGCGGCGCCGCCGTCTCAAGCGCTTGATCGAGGCCGAGACCGGTCTCGGCTGTCATGCCTTCGCCGGCGCGCCCAGGGCGTTCGCCGCCGCCGGCCGGCACGGGTTCGATCTCGTGATCGTCGATCACGCCCTGCCGGGGCTCGATGGTCCCGCGTTCACGCGTCGCCTGCGCGCGACGTCCGGTTACGGGCGCGTGCCGGTCGTCATGCTCGTGCCGAGCGCGCGCGCGCAGGTGCGGATCGACGCGCTCGCGTCCGGCGTGACGGAATTCCTCCCCGAAGCCCCGGACGCGACCGAGATCAAGGTCCGCCTGCGCACCGTGATCGACTCGTCGACCGCGGCACGGGGCGCGAGCGACCGAGCCCTCGCGCTGGAGCGGGCGATCTCGGCCGCGACGCAGGTGCTCCGGGAGCGCGAGGAGGAGATGGTCGCACGCCTCCATCGCACCGTGGAGTACCGGGACGACGACACCGGCGGCCACACGACCCGGGTGGCGCGCTACAGCCGGATCCTGGCGGAGACCCTGGGCCTGCCGCCCGAGACGTCCCGGGCCATCGAACTGGCCGCGCCCCTGCACGACATTGGCAAAGTCGCCATCCCGGATGCGATCCTTCGCAAGCCCGCTCGCCTCGATCCCGACGAGCGCACCATGATCGAGGACCATGCGGCGATCGGGAAACGGATCCTGGGCGAGAGCCGGTGCGACCTCATCCAGCTCGCCGCCCAGATCGCGGGCGCGCATCACGAGCGCTGGGACGGCAAGGGCTATCCCCACGGCCTGAAGGGGCGCGCGATTCCGCTCGCGGCGCGAATCGTGGCCATCGCGGACGTGTTCGACGCCTTGACGTCCTTCCGCCCCTACAAGGCGCCGATGTCGGTGGACGAGGCCTTCGCCTGTATCGAGCGGGAACGCGGGGCGCAGTTCGATCCCGACTGCGTCGATGCCTTTCTCGCCGCCCGCCCGCGAATCCTGACGGTCGGCGTCAGGATGTCGATCGCATCCTGACGCGGCGTGTCCCGTCGCGGTGAGCGATCCGCGACGCCGGATCAGCGCGGGTGTCGCGACGCGTCCGGCCCTGCGCCGCGGCCGGCAGGTCGATCTCGCCGCCCGATCGGACGGCCGCCCCGGGCGGAGGGGCCGACGAGGGCGAAGCGCCCGATCGGGCCATGCGCCGCGCGGCGAGGGCCGTACGGTTCCCGCACGCCTACAGGTAGGAGCGGACCAGCCCGCTCGCG
>CAZZZJ010000440.1:1484-3598 GCA_964658355.1 Beijerinckiaceae bacterium | reverse complement strand
AGGCTCGAGCGAAGCGCCGCCCCCGCGCCGTCGCGCACCAGCACGTAGCCGCGGGCGAGCACGGCGCGATAGCCGAGGCTGCCGAGGAGGTCGCCGGCCCGATCGAGCCGCAAGCGGCGGCGCTCGATCAAGGCGGCCTCGGCCTGCATCATCCGTCCGTAGGACCCGGCCAGGCGCTCGCGCGAGCGGGCGGCCTCGGTCTCGGCCCGGCGCAGCGTCGTCGTCCGGGCGACGATCAGCCGGTGGCTCAGGGCCGCGAGCGCGTCGCCCTTGCGGATCGCGTGGTTGGCGAGCGCCTGCTGCGGCCGTTGGTCGATCGCCGCGAGTCGCGCCCGCGCCCGCGCCAGGGCCAGCTCCGGGGGGTGCCGCACGAGCCGGTCGAGGAGGCGCGAGAACCGCTCGCGGAAGGCGCGGGCGTTGCCCGCCAGCGCCGGCGCGAGCCGGGCCTCGGCGAGGTCGAGCCGCTGTCGCTTGCCCGCGAGGAACGCGTCGGCGCCGGGCATCGCCCGCAGCGCCGAGCGGAAATCCGCACCGAGCCGATCGAGCTTGCGTTCCACGGCGCCGCGGCGGCGGCGCGTCAGGTCGTCGAGCGCGAGAGCCAGGTCGGCGCGGACCGGCACCGCCATCTCGGCGGCCCCGGTCGGCGTCGGCGCGCGCCGGTCGGAGACGAAGTCGATCAGCGTGGTGTCGGTCTCGTGCCCCACCGCCGAGATCAGCGGGATTCGGCTCTCGAAGGCGGCGCGCACCACCGCCTCCTCGTTGAAGGCCCACAGGTCCTCGATCGAGCCGCCGCCGCGGGCGACGATCAGCACGTCCGGCTTGGGGATCGGACCGCCGGGGGCGAGCGCGTTGAAGCCGCGGATCGCGGCGGCGATCTCGTCGGCCGCGCCGTCGCCCTGCACGCGCACCGGCCAGACCAGCACGGGCCGCGGAAACCGGTCCTCCAGGCGATGCAGGATGTCGCGGATCACCGCGCCGGTGGGCGACGTCACCACGCCGACGACCCGCGGCAGGAACGGGATCGCCCGCTTGTGCTCGGGGGCGAACAGCCCCTCGGCGGCGAGCACGCGCTTGCGCTCCTCCAGCAGGGCCATCCAGGCGCCGATGCCGGCGGGCTCCAGGCTCTCGACGACGATCTGGTACGAGGACTTGCCGGCGAAGGTCGTGATCTTGCCCGTGGCGACGACCTCCAGCCCCTCCTGCGGCTTCTGCCGCAACCGGTTGAAGGTGCCCTTCCAGACCACGGCGTCGATGCGGGCGTTGCCGTCCTTCAGGGAGAAGTAGGCGTGGCCCGAGCCGTGCTGACCGCGAAACCCCGAGATCTCGCCGCGCAGGCGCACGTGCCCGAACGCGTCCTCCAGCGTGCGCTTGAGGGCGGAGGCCAGGTCGCCCACCGACCATTCCGGCTGGTTCGCGTTGAGCAGCGCGGTAGGCGCGACGTCCGCGGGCGGCGGCGTGACACGGGCTGGCGGGGGCGGGACGAGGGGCATGGCGGGACGCTAGGCGGCGGCGATGGCGAGGTCAAAGGCCGGCGGACGGCCGGTGGATCCGGTGCACGACGACGCCTGGGTGCGAAACGACCCTTTTCCCGCGCAGCGTTTTCGGGAACAACCCTGGTCTCATGAACATCCTCCTCATCGGCAATGGCGGCCGCGAGCACGCCCTCGCCTATGCCATCGCGAAAAGCCCGCTCTGCACCCGCCTGTTCACGGCGCCGGGCAACCCCGGCACCGCGCAGCATGGTGAGAACCGGCCGGATCTGAACATCGCCGACCACGGCGCGGTCCGCGCCTTCTGCGAGGCGGAACGCATCGGGCTCGTGGTGATCGGGCCGGAGGCGCCGCTGGTCGCCGGCCTCGTCGACGACCTGAAGGCGGCCGGCATCCGCGCCTTCGGGCCGACCCGGGAAGCGGCCCGACTTGAGGGCTCGAAGGGCTTCACCAAGGACCTGTGTACCGAGCGCGACATTCCGACCGCCGGTTTCGCCCGCTTCACGGCGCTCGAGCCCGCGCTCGCCCACGTGCGCAGCCAGGGCGCCCCGATCGTGGTGAAGGCCGACGGGCTCGCCGCCGGCAAGGGCGTCACCGTCGCCGAGACGCTCGATCAGGCCGAGA
>CAZZZJ010000440.1:0-1384 GCA_964658355.1 Beijerinckiaceae bacterium | reverse complement strand
ACGATCATCCAGCCGACCCTCGACGGCATGCGCGCGCGCGGCACGCCGTTCACCGGCATCCTCTATGCCGGCCTGATGCTGACCGCGGAGGGGCCCAAGCTCATCGAGTACAACACCCGCTTCGGCGACCCCGAGGCGCAGGTTCTGATGCCCCGGCTCTCCTCGGACCTCGTACCGGCGCTGCTCTCGGCCTGCGACGGCGATCTCAGCGGCGTGAGGCTGGAATTCGACGGCTCGCGTGCGGCCCTGACCGTGGTGATGGCCGCGGCCGGCTATCCCGGCACGGTGGTGCGCGGCTCGACGATCCGCGGCATCGCCGATGCCGAGCGCGACGGCGCCCTGGTCTTCCAGGCCGGGACGCGGGCCGAGGGCGAGGCCATCCTGGCCGATGGCGGCCGGGTGCTCGCGGTCACCGCGCTCGGCGACAGCGTGCTGGAGGCGCAGGCCCGCGCCTACGCGGCCGTCGCCCGCATCGATTGGCCCGAAGGCTTCTGCCGCCGCGACATCGGCCGCCGGGCGGTCGCCCGCGAAGTCGCCGGCCAGGGCATCTGATTTTTTCGCGACGTGGCGACGCGGGTGTGTCCTGCGCAGTGGCAAGGCTCGGATACCGCGCGAGACACACCCGCCTCGCCACGTCACAAACTAACGGCCCAGCGCGTAGAGGGCGATCGCGGCGGCGTTCGAGACGTTGAGGCTGCGGATCTCGCCGCTGAACGGAATCTTGGCGAGCACGTCGCAGCAGGCGCGCGTGCGCTCGCGCAGGCCCTTGCCCTCGGCACCGAGCACGATCACCGCCGGCCGCGTCGGGGACAGCGTGTCGAGGCCGGTCTCCGCATCGGAATCGAGACCGATGCGGGTGAACCCCTGCTCGCCGAGCTGGATCAACGCCTCGGCGAGGTTGCGCACCACCAGGAACGGCACGTGCTCGAGGCCGCCGGAGGCGGATTTCGCCAGCACGCCGGTGGCGCCGGGCGCGTGGCGTGCGGTGGTGACGATGCCGGTGACGCCGAAGGCCGCAGCGGTGCGCACGATCGCGCCGACATTGTGCGGATCGGTGATCTGGTCGAGCGCCAGCAGCAGCGCGTCGGCGGGCAGCGCGTCGAGGCCGGGCGAGGCGAGGGGGTCGGCCTCGAGGTAGAGGCCCTGATGTACCGCGTCCGCTCCGAGAAGCCGGTTGATGTCGGCCGGCCGCACCAGTTCCGGCTCGATCCGCAGGGTCCCGAGTTCCTCGACGAGCCGCGCGGCGCCGTTCTCGGTGGCGAGCAGCCGATGCAGCGTCCGATCAGGATTGCCCATGGCCTGCACCACCGGGTGGAACCCGTAGAGCACCGCCGCGCCCTCGTGCGCGGGCTGCGGCCCGGCCGGTCGAGGGCGCTGGCCGTAG
>CAZZZJ010000439.1:0-3600 GCA_964658355.1 Beijerinckiaceae bacterium | reverse complement strand
CTCTGCTCGGGCGCGGACGCCGCCGAATGGCCGAACCGGATGAAGGCGCTGATCGAGGCCGAAGGCGTCACGCCCGGCCGGCGCGACCGCCTCGCCGGAGCCTACAACCGCGGCTACCGCGGCTATGCGTCGACCTATCGCGTCTGTACGCCGGCGGCGCACGAGGCGGCGGGCCGCTTCGTCGCGGAGGGTGAGCGCCTGTCGCATGCTTTGGCCGGGCGTTTCGGGGGTTGATGCAAGTTGGCCACAAGCCCGAAGCATTCGGGAAATCCATCGTATTCGACCGCCCGCGTTAACTGCTTCGCAATTCCCTGCTGGTCGCGGACCCGTGAGCCGCCTATCATCCGCTCCGTACGCCGGGCCTCCAGCCCGCGCGCAACGGATGCGACGCGCCATGCAGAACAGCACTCAGACCGCCCCGTTCGAAGCCGACGTGGACGAGAAGCGCGCCGCCCTGGGCTACGTCTCCGAGGCTTTCGCCGAAGGCTGCCTCGACGGCCTCGACGGCGACTGCATGGCGCAGGCCGCCCTGTTCGCGGCCTTCCAGGAACTCGTGATGACCTACGGCGAGGAAGCGACCGCCCGCTATGCCGAAGGTTTCCCCGAGCGCATCCGCGGCGGCGCCTTCACCACCGCGCTTCAGCACTGATCGTCCTGGGACGCGTCGGCGCGGGCCGAGCCCCCGCGCCGGCCGCGCTCAGGGTCGCGCCAACGCCTCTTCGAACACCACGGCCTCGCCGCGAGACGGCTCGGTCAGAGCACCGTCCCACATCACCCGCGCGCCGCGCACAACGGTGCCCACGGGCCAGCCGGTGACGGTCTTGCCGTCATAGGGCGTCCAGGCGCTCTTCGAGGCGATCCACGCGTCGCGGATCGTCTCGCGGCGCTTGAGATCCACCACCGTCACGTCGGCGTCGTAGCCCAGCGCCAGCCGCCCCTTGCGTGCGATGCCGAACAACCGCTTCGGGCCGGCGCTCGTCAGGTCGACGAAGCGTTCGAGCGACAGGCGGCCGGCCGCGACGTGATCGAGCATGATCGGCACCAGCGTCTGCACCCCGGTCATGCCCGACGGCGAGTCGGGATAGGGTTTCGCCTTCTCCGCGCGCTGATGCGGGGCGTGGTCCGAACCGAGGATGTCGGCGACCCCCTGCCCCAGCCCCCACCAGATCTTCCGGCGATGCGCCTCGCCGCGCACCGGCGGGTTCATCTGGACGAGCGTGCCGAGGCGCGCATAGGCCTCGTCGCCGTCAATCGTCAGGTGGTGCGGCGTCACCTCGACGCTCGCCACGTCCTTGTGGTCGGCGAGGTAATCCATCTCGTCGCCGGTCGAGATGTGCAGGATATGGATGCGGGCCCCCGTTTCCCGCGCCAGCGACACCAGACGCCGCGTCGCCGTCATCGCCACCTCGGGCGAACGCCAGACTGGATGCGAGGACGGGTCGCCCGCGACCCGCAGGTCCTTGCGCGCGCGGAGCATCGGCTCGTCCTCGGAGTGGAAGGCGGCTCGACGGCGGATCGCCTTCAGGATGGCGCGGACGCCCGCGTCGTCCTCGACCAGCAGCGAGCCGGTCGAGGACCCGACGAACACCTTGATGCCGGCGGCCCCCGGCGCCCGCTCCAGCTCGGCGAGCTGCGCCACGTTCTCGTGCGTGCCGCCGACCCAGAACGCGAAGTCGCAGTGCATCCGATGGTGCGCGCGGGCGACCTTGTCGGCGAGCGCCTCGGCGCTGGTGGTCAGCGGGTTGGTGTTCGGCATCTCGAACACCGCGGTCACACCGCCCATCACGGCGGCGCGCGAGCCGGATTCAAGGTCTTCCTTGTGGTCGAGGCCGGGCTCACGGAAATGCACCTGGCTGTCGATCACGCCGGGCAGCAGGTGGAGGCCGGTGCAATCCTGGCGCTCGGCGCTGGCCGACTGCGCCAGGTCGCCGATCGCCGCGATGCGCCCGCCGCGTATGCCGAGGTCGGCCCGGTGCGTGCCGTCCTGGTTCACGACCGTGCCGCCCGAGAGGACGAGATCGAAGGGCTGGTCCATGGGAAACGCCGTCATGGGAAACGCCTTGCGCGAGCGCCTTGGTTGAGGCCGGGTCCCGGGCGGCTTATGTCAGCCCTCATCCTCGCGCAATCGCGCGGCCTGGAAGGCCTCCCCGGGCCGATGAAGGACTTGCCATGCCGATCGCCTTGCTACCGGACCGCGCCCTCGTCACCGTGACCGGCCCGGACGCCACCGCCCTGCTCCAGGGGGTCGTCACCTGCAACGTCGAGACGCTGGGCGCGGCGGAAGCCCGCCTCGGCGCCCTGCTGACGCCGCAGGGCAAGATCCAGTTCGACTTCCTGATCTCGCGCATCGCCGAGGGCTATCGCCTCGACGTCGCGTCCGAACAGGCCGCGGGCCTGGCCAAGCGCCTGACGCTCTATCGCCTGCGCGCCAAGGTCGAGATCGCGGTCGACCCGACCATCGCCATCGCCGCCTCCTGGGGCGGGAGCACCACCGCGGCCGAGGTCGATGTGGTCGCCGATGCCCGCGTGGCGGATCTCGGCGCGCGGCTCTACGCGGCGGCCGGTGCCTTTTCCGCAGATGCCTCGGAGGCGGACTATCACGCCCACCGCATCGCGCTCGGCATTCCCGAGGGCGGTCGCGACTTCCCGCTCAGCGACGCCTTCCCGCACGAGGCGCTGATGGACCAGCTCGGCGGCGTCGACTTCCGAAAAGGCTGCTACGTCGGCCAGGAGGTGGTTTCGCGGATGCAGCACCGCGGCACCGCCCGCACCCGCATGCTCCCCGCGCGCTACGCCGGCGGCGCGGCGGCGGCACCCGGATCCGAGATCACCGCGGGGGCCAAGGTTCTCGGCGTGGCGGGCAGCCGCGCCGCAGGACGCGGCCTCGTGATGCTGCGCCTCGACCGGCTCGCCGACGCCGTCGCGGCCGGTGAACCCCTGCGCGCCGATGGCAAGGTGCTGACCGTCGAGCGTCCGGCCTTCGCGACCTTCGCGATGTCCGACCCGGCCGGCGCTGTGGCCGGCTGAATGGACGCGGCATCCCAGCCCGTTGAGGGTCTCGTCCACCACGCCGACGGCTGCGCCCGGTGCTGGTGGGCCGGGCTCGATCCGCTCTACGTCGCCTATCACGACACCGAGTGGGGCGTGCCCGAATACGACGGCCGTGCGCTCTACGAGAAGCTGATCCTCGACGGGTTTCAGGCCGGGCTCTCCTGGATCACGATCCTGCGCCGCCGCGAAGGCTTCCGCCGCGCCTTCGCCGATTTCGAGCCCGAGACCATCGCGCGCTTCGACGAGGCCGACGTGGCGCGGCTGATGCAGGATACCGGCATCATCCGGAACCGTGCCAAGATCGTCGGGGCCATCGCCGGCGCCCGCGCCTGGCTGCGGATCGAGGAGGGCGGATCGGGTTTCTCGCGCTTCCTCTGGGACCGTCTGCCGGACGGACGCCCGATCCAGGGGACGGCCCGGGTTCGGGACGAAATCCGGACCGAGACCGAGGTGTCGCGGACGATCGCGCGCGCGTTGAAGGCCGAAGGCTTCAGCTTCTGCGGGCCGGTGATCGTCCACGCCTTCATGCAGGCGGTCGGCATGGTCAAC
>CAZZZJ010000438.1:0-3607 GCA_964658355.1 Beijerinckiaceae bacterium | reverse complement strand
ACGCCGCGGGACCCCGGCCGGGCACCGCCGGACTTCGAGGCGTGATCGTCCTCGACACCAACGTCCTCTCCGAGTTGATGCGGCCCTGCCCCGAGCCGAAGCTCCTCGCCTGGTTCACGCGGCAATCGATCGCGAGCCTGTTCGCGACGAATCTGACGCAAGCGGAGATCTTCTACGGTCTCGCACGCCTCGCCGACCGGCGGCGCCGCGACGGCCATCCGATCCGTCAGATCGACGGCCAGATCGCTGCGGTCGCGCGGGGCACGGCTCGCGACGCGCAATGTCCGGGACTTCACCGGATGCGGGATCACCGTCATGGATCCCTGGACGATCGCCCGACGACGGCGTCTGGATGCACGCCGCCGCGCAGGCGATCGGTCCGGCACCGCCGCGCAGCCGTCGCATGTCGGATGTCGCCCCCTTGCGTGAAAGGGGCTTGTTGCGGCGCGCAAAACCGGTTCCCCTACCGGCGCGATCCCGCACCGAGGAGCCATCCATGTCGGACATGAACGCGCCTGCGCGCAGCGACGCGCCCGCGCGCAAGAATGCACCCTCGCTGGAGGCGTTCTGGATGCCGTTCACGGCCAACCGCCAGTTCAAGGCGGCGCCGCGGATGTTCGTGGCGGCGGACGGCATGCACTACACCACCGACGACGGCCGGCAGGTGCTCGACGGGACGGCGGGTCTGTGGTGCTGCAATGCCGGGCACGGCCGCCGCGGGATCGCGAGCGCGGTCGAGCGCCAGCTCGCCATCATGGACTTCGCCCCGACCTTCCAGATGGGCCACCCCATCGCCTTCGCGTTCGCCGAACGGCTCGCCGAGATCGCCCCGGGGCCGGAGGGGAAGACGCTCGACCGGGTGTTCTTCACCGGCTCGGGCTCGGAATCGGTCGACACCGCGCTCAAGATCGCGTTGGCCTACCAGCGCGCCATCGGCCAGGGCACCCGCACCCGGCTGATCGGGCGCGAGCGCGGCTATCACGGCGTCGGCTTCGGCGGCATCACGGTCGGCGGCATCGTCTCGAACCGCCGCGTCTTCCCGACGCTGCCGGGCGCCGACCACCTGCGCCACACCCACGATCCGGCGCGGAACGCCTTCACCAGGGGCCAGCCCGAGCACGGGGCCGAGCTCGCCGACGACCTCGAGCGCCTCGTGGCGCTCCACGGCGCGGAGACGATCGCCGCCTGCATCGTGGAGCCGGTGGCGGGTTCCACCGGCGTGCTGGTGCCGCCGAAGGGCTATCTCGAGCGCCTGCGCGCGATCTGCGACGCCCACGGAATCCTCCTGATCTTCGACGAGGTGATCTCCGGCTTCGGACGCCTCGGCGCGCCCTTCGCCACCGACTTCTTCGGCGTGACGCCGGACCTCGTCTGCACCGCCAAGGGGCTGACCAACGGCACGATCCCGATGGGGGCGGTGTTCGCCGGCCGCCACGTCCACGACGCGCTGATGAACGGCCCCGACGGGATCGAGCTGTTCCACGGCTACACCTATTCCGGCCACCCGGTCGCCTGCGCCGCGGGGCTCGCGACCCTCGACATCTACCGCGACGAAGGCCTGCTCACCCGGGCAGCGGATCTGTCCGACGACTGGGCCACGGCGATGCACGACCTGCGCGACCGCGCCCGCGTCACCGACATCCGCACCATCGGCCTGATCGCCGGCATCGAGCTGGAACCGCGCCCCGGCGCGCCGGGCCAGCGCGCCTACGACGTGTTCGTGGACTGCTTCGCGCGCGGCCTGCTGGTGCGCGTCACCGGCGACATCGTCGCGCTGTCGCCGCCGCTGATCCTGGAGCACGGCCAGATCGGCGAGATCGCCGGCATCCTGGGGGATGCGATCGACCGGGTGGCGTGAAGCGGGGGGGCATCTCCTCCCTCCTGAAGCGGGGGAGGCATGCGGAACGGTCTTCGCCCTTCGCTGCAACGCAACGCACGCCCGCTGGTTGAACCCGCATACGAAGGCTCGGCGCCTTCGGCAGCGAGGGTCATGCATGACGGGTTCGGTTCTGATCGTGGGCGCCAGCGGCATCGTCGGCAGTGCGGCCGCCGAGCGGTTCTCCGCGGAGGGCTGGGACGTGGCGGGGCTGGCGCGGAAACCCGTCGCGCAAGGCGGCGTCACACCGGTTTCCGCCGACCTGCAGGATCCGGCTTCCCTCGCGCGGGCGCTCGGCGGTCTGGCGCCGAGCCACGTGGTGCTCGCGACCTGGATGCGCCGCGACACCGAGGCCGAGATGATCCGCGTCAACGGCGCGATGGTGGAAAACCTGCTCACCGCCCTCCGGCCGGCGGGCTCGCTCCGGCACGTCGCCCTGGTCACCGGCCTGAAGCACTATCTCGGGCCGTTCGAGGCCTACGGGAAGGGCGCCGTGCCGCAGACCCCGTTCCGGGAGGACCAGGGCCGGCTCGACGTGGAGAACTTCTACTACGCGCAGGAGGATGCGGTGTTCTCGGCAGCCGCCCGCGACGGCTTCGCGTGGAGCGTCCACCGCCCGCACACCGTCATCGGCAAGGCGGTCGGCAACGCCATGAACATGGGGACGACGCTCGCCGTCTACGCCACGCTCTGCCGCGAGACCGGCCGGCCGTTCCGCTTTCCCGGCTCGGGCGTGCAATGGAGCGGCCTCACCGACATGACCGATGCGCGGCTGCTCGCCCGCCATCTCCTCTGGGCCTCGACCAGCGCGAACGCCGCGAATCAGGATTTCAACGTCGTGGACGGCGACGTCTTCCGCTGGAGCTGGATGTGGGGCCGGATCGCGGCGTGGTTCGGGGTCACGGCCGAACCGTTCGACGGCACGGTGCGACCGCTCGAGGCGCAGATGGCCGGGGACGACGCGACCTGGGCGGAGATCGCCGCGCGCCACGACCTCGTCGAGGCGGATCTGCGAGCCCTCGCCTCGCCCTGGCACACCGATGCCGACCTCGGCCGGCCGATCGAGGTCGTCACCGACATGAGCAAGAGCCGGCGTTTCGGGTTCCTGGATTATCAGCCCACCGACGACGCGTTCTTCGACCTGTTCGCACGCCTGCGGTCCGACCGTCTGATCCCGTGAGGCGACCGTGACCGGGGTGCAGGCGCCCGGCGTCGAGGCACGGGATCGCGTACCGGCCCGAGTGGAACGTCGAGTCGGGCGCCGGTCCAACCGGAATCGGCAAGATATTTCGCAATCCACGCTTGAAATCAGAATTCGAATGACCTGCTTGCTTGCTCAAGTTTTGCAAACCGTCTTATAAGTTTTTTTAATCTTGTGGCGGAAAGACGGAGTTCTCCCACGAGGGCTCCAGGATGCTGGCAAATTTCACGATTCGGGCGCGTCTGATCGGCGCGCTCGTGGTGCTGTTCGTGATGACGGCGGGATTGGGCGGCTTTTGCTATGCCCGCCTCCACGCGCTGAGCGTCGTCACCGATGCCCTCGGCGGCAACGCGGTGCCGTCCACCCGCATCCTCGGGCGCCTCGCCACGAACTTCGAGGCCCTGCGGAGCCGGCAGCTGGCCTACTTCGTGTCGAGCGAGGAGCGGCGGCCCCAATCCCTGCCGCGGTTGCGCGCCAGCATGGCCGACATCGAAGCGGACATGACCGCGTACGGCGCCCTCGTCAGCGAG
>CAZZZJ010000437.1:1443-3613 GCA_964658355.1 Beijerinckiaceae bacterium | reverse complement strand
GACCGGTCGGCGGCCGCAACCGTATCGCCGGAGAGTGGGGCCACAATCCCCTGCCGCGCCCGCGCGACGACGAACGGCCCGGGCCGGCCTGTTATTGCGGGCGCAACGGTTGCATCGAAACCTGGTTGTCGGGGCCGGGCCTCGCCGCTGACCACGGCCGCCGCACCGGTCTCGCGCGCAGTGGCGAGGCCGTCGTGGCGGCTCTGCGCGGAGGCGACCCGGCGGCGGAAGCCACGTTCAAAATCTACCTCGATCGGCTTGGGCGCAGTATCGCCCAGGTGGTGAACATCCTCGATCCCGACGTGATCGTGATCGGCGGCGGCCTTTCGCGCGTTCCGGAATTGATTGCAGGCCTGCCGGCGGCGACCGAGCCGCACGTCTTCTCGGACCGCTTCGAGACGCCGATCCACGAAAGCCTCCACGGCGACGCCTCGGGCGTACGCGGTGCCGCGTGGCTGTGGAACCCCGACCGGTAGACGCCGCGAACCCGCTGCGCTGCGGCGGCCAGGGCGACGACCGCAGCCACTCCACGGTCTACCAGCCAGCGCGCTCCGCGCACGATCGTCACGGAGGCGCGGATCGTGCAGCCGGCCGGCGACAACGGGGCAAGCGACGCCTGGTCGGGGCGGCCGAGATGGAAGTTCGCGACCGCCGGACAAATTTCGGTCACGCGGGCCGCCCTGCTCGCATCGAAGGGCGCGCGCTTCGGTTACGCTCGCGGGTTCCTCAAGGTCTGTGCCACCCGCCGCCAAGCCGGCGGCCGCGAGCGCCGCCTTGGAAGCGATCGTCGGAGCCTGCGCGATGGGGGGCGCGATGCCGAGCCGCGCGAGCAGGTCCGTCGTTCCAGCGCGATCCATCGCACGCTCGTCCGCTTGGACTTCTGGAACCGGCCGCGCAGGTTCCAATCATCGATCCCGTTCGGCCGAACTCGATGCGAAAAGGCACTTGTCACGCGCTGGGATCGGACATAAAGATATCTTTATGTCTCTCGGTCGCGCCACTTCGACGGCACTGGTCTCCTTCCCCGACGCGCTCGGCGTCCTGCGGGCGGCGGCGGAGGAGACGCGTCTACGCATCCTGGCGCTGCTGTCCGAGGGCGAGCTGTCGGTGTCCGACCTCACGGACATCCTAGGCCAATCGCAGCCGCGGATCTCGCGTCATCTCAAGCTGCTCGTCGAGGCCGGGCTGATCGAGCGTCACCGCGAAGGCGCGTGGGCGTTCTTCCGGTTGTCGGAAGATCGCGCCGGCCTCGTCGATCCGCTGATCGCGGGCCTCGCACGCGACGGCGCACCGCTCTCGGAGGACCGCGCCCGCCTCGATGCGGTCCGCAATCAGCGGGCCGAGACCGCAAAGACCTTCTTCGCGCGGCTGGCGCCGAAATGGGACGAGTTGCGCTCGCTCCACGTGCCGGAAGCCACCGTCGAGGCGGCGGTGCTGTCCGCACTCGGGAGCCGTCCCGTCCGAAGCCTGATCGACCTCGGTACCGGAACCGGCCGGATGCTCGGGTTGCTGGCGCCGCTCACCGGCCGCGCCACGGGGCTCGATTCGAGCCACGCCATGCTCGCGGTCGCGCGTGCCAACCTGGAGCGGATGGGCCTGTCGCGGGTCGATCTCCGCCAGGGCGACATCCACGCACCGCCCTTCGCCCGCGGCAGCTTCGACCTGGTGGTGGTGCATCAGGTTCTGCATTACCTCGACGAGCCGGCGCGGGCCTTGCGCGAGGCCGCCCGCCTCGTGGCGCCGGGCGGCCGGTTGCTGGTCGTCGACTTCGCGCCGCACGATCTCGAATTCCTGCGTGAGTCGCAGGCTCACCGCCGGCTGGGATTTGCCGCCGATCAGGTCTCGGGCTGGCTGTCCGAGGCCGGCCTCGACACCGAGGTGACTTGCGACCTCGCTCCGACCGAGCGGGCCCAGCTCACCGTCACCCTCTGGCTTGCGGCCGACCGCCGCTTGGCCCCCGAGGATATCTTGACTCCCGAGAATATCCGGTCCGAACGCGCCGTCGCCTGAGACGGCTGCCCGACGCCTGCAACGATCGTCTGAACCGAACGAGATTGAGGACGAAGCCCATGCCGAACGCATCCCGCCACCGCGCCAGCCGCGACGGCTACCACCCGATCCGCGTCTCGATCGAGTTCTTCCCGCCGAAGACCGAGGAGATGGAGAAGAT
>CAZZZJ010000437.1:0-1343 GCA_964658355.1 Beijerinckiaceae bacterium | reverse complement strand
CATCCCGGCGGCTACGCGCAGACCTCGGACCTCGTGGCCGGGATCAAGCGCATCGGCGACTTCAAGGTCTCGGTCTCGGCCTATCCGGAGAAGCATCCGGAAGCCGCCTCCTTGGACGCCGACATCGACGCGTTGAAGGCCAAGGTCGATGCCGGCGCCGACCAGGCGATCACGCAGTTCTTCTTCGAGAACGACGTCTACCTCCGCTACGTCGACAAGGTGCGCGCGGCCGGCATCGAGATCCCGATCATCCCCGGCATCCTGCCGGTGCAGAACTTCAAGCAGGCTGCGAACTTCGCCCGCCGCACCGGCGCCTCGGTGCCGTACTGGCTCGCCGCGCGCTTCGATGGGCTCGAGGGCGACGTCGAGACCCGCCGGCTGGTGGCGGCGGCGGTGGCGGCCGAGCAGGTGCTCGACCTCGTCGACGAGGGCGTCAACGACTTTCACTTCTACTCGATGAATCGCTCGGACCTCGTCTACGCGATCTGCCACCTGCTCGGCCTGCGCACCCAGGCGCCGAAGGTTGCGGCGGCGAAGGCGGCCTGATCGATCGACCTCTTCGTCATCCCGGGGCGCCGCAGGCGAGCCCGGGATCCAGACGTGCTGACCTTGCCGAACAGTCTTTCACGGCAGCCGAAACCGACCTTCCGGACCCGTCGCGGTTCTGGATTCCGGGCTCCGCCGTGCGGCCCCGGAATGACGAGTGAGACATCCATGACCCACCTCCGCCCCGTCGACGGCACCGAGATCGAAGCCGCGCTTCGCCAGCGCGCGAAGGAAAAGATCCTCGTCCTCGACGGGGCGATGGGCACCGTGATCCAGCGCCTCGGCTACGGCGAGGCCGACTTCCGGGGCGAACGGTTCAAGGACCATTCCCACGACCAGAAGGGTAACAACGACCTCCTGATCCTGACCCAGCCGGACGCGATCCGGCAGATCCACCTCGACTACTTTCTCGCCGGCGCAGACGTCTGCGAGACCAACACCTTCTCCGGTACGACCATCGCCCAGGCCGATTACGGCATGGAATCGGTGATCCACGCGTTGAACGCCGAGGGCGCGCGCCTCGCCCGAGAGGCCGCCAAGCTCGCCGAGGAGCAGGACGGACGCCGCCGGTTCGTCGCCGGCGCCATCGGCCCGACCAACCGCACGCTCTCGATCTCGCCGGACGTGAACAACCCCGGCTACCGCGCCGTGACCTTCGATCAGGTCAAGCAGGCCTATGCCGAGCAGGTCCGCGGCCTGATGGATGGCGGCGCCGAACTGATCCTGATCGAGACGATCTTCGACACCCTCAACGCCAAGGCGGCGATCGCCGCCACGTGGCAGGTGTTCGAGGAGCG
>CAZZZJ010000436.1:0-3623 GCA_964658355.1 Beijerinckiaceae bacterium | reverse complement strand
TCGGTCGAGCGGATGATCGGCCCGGACGCCACCGTCACCCTCGACTTCGCGCTCGCGCGCATGACCGGCGTCATCGACAAGCTGCTGATCTACCCGCAGCAGATGCAGAAGAACCTCGACCGGCTCGGCGGCCTTGTCCATTCGCAACGGGTGCTTCTGGCCCTGACCCAGGCGGGTGTCAGCCGCGAGGATGCGTATCGGCTCGTCCAGCGCAACGCGATGCCGGTTTGGCGCGGGGAGGGCGACTTCCTGGCGTTGCTCAAGGCGGATGCCGAGGTGACTGCCGCCCTGTCGTCGGAGCAGATCGAGGAATGCTTCGATCTCGGCTATCACTTCAAGCACGTGGACACGATCTTCTCGCGGGTGTTCGGCGAAGGCTGAGCGCCCCGCACGAATCCTGCTTGCGGCCGATTCATCCCGCGTCCCGAACACGAGGCATCCGCCGTGGCGTCACCCCGCATCGTCTACCTCAACGGGGAATTCCTTCCCTTCGATCAGGCCCGCGTGCCGGTGATGGATCGCGGGTTCCTGTTCGCGGACGGGATCTACGAGGTCTCGGCAATCGTCGACGGGAGGCTCGTCGACAACGCGGCGCATTTGGCACGCCTCGACCGATCGCTCGGGGAGATTGGAATTCGCAACCCGCACGATGCAGCGGCATGGGAGCGGTTGCAGACCGAACTCGTCGCAAGAAACGCGGTCACCGAGGGTCTGGTCTACATGCAGGTCACCCGCGGCGTTCACGAGCGCGATTTCGCGTTTCCCCCGGCCGACACGCCGCCGACCGTCATGATGTTCACCCAGGCCAAGACGGTTATCGCCAACAAGCTGGCCGAGTCCGGCGCCAAGGTCGTCACCGTCGAGGACCTTCGCTGGAAACGGCGTGACATCAAGTCGGTGGCGCTGCTTGCGCAGGTGCTCGCCAAGCAGGCGGCGGCGGAAGCGGGCGTCGCCGAGGCCTGGATGGTCGAGGACGGCGCTGTTACCGAGGGCTCTTCGTCCACCGCCTTCATCGCCACGAAGGACGGGCGTCTGATCACCCGGCCGCTCTCCACGGCGCTACTCCCCGGCATCACCCGCGCCGCCGTGATGCGGCTCGCCGCCGAGACCGGTCTAAGGGTGGAGGAGCGGCTGTTCTCCGTCGAGGAGGCCTACGCCGCGGCGGAGGCGTTCTACACCAGCGCCTCGGCCTTCGTGATGCCGGTGATCGCCATCGACGGCCGTCCGATCGGGGCGGGCGTCCCCGGCCCCGTGGCGCGCCGCCTGCGCGACCTCTACATCGCCATGGCGCGGGCCAACTGACGACTTCCGGGTGCAGGGACACCTGGATGGAGCGGGTGCACGCGTCTCGTCGGCACCGAAAGCGCGTCTTGCCGACACCCACGCACGCGTCATCCCGGTGCCGCAGAGCAGAAACCGGGACCAAGAGCCGTCGACTTGTGCGGGCTGCACCACAAATCGAGGTTCTGGATTCCGAGCTCGCCATCGCCGGCCCGGAATGCGGCGGAACGGCTCGGAACGTCGTTCTGCCGTTCTGCGGCATCGACGAGGACGACAAAGGCGAGGGGTGGCGCCGTGACTTCCTGGCAAGTGCCCCCGGATCCTAGCCTCCGCCTGGGGAAAAGCTGCGGCAGGAACGGTTTCCCGAACCCGGTGTTCCATTCCCGATCATAACCGCGAGGGAGGTTTTCGTTGTCCAAGGTCCTGACGGGGCTCGCCGCCTCGGTCTTCGCGCTGGTCGCCACGGCCGCGCTCGCCCAGAATCCCGACGCACCGCTGAAAGGGCGCGATAGCGATCCGGTGCTCCCGCCCCAGAACCAGACGCCTCCGGACCGCGTGCGGCCGAGCGCCGACGCGCCGCCGGCGGATTCCAATCTCAGCGACAAGCTGCGGCAGAGCGATGGCGTCATCAAGCCGCCCGGCAACGCGGCCCCTGGCATGGTGATCGAGCCGCCGAACCCGAATGCCGGTTCGATGCCGGTGATCAAGCCGGGCGAGTTGCCGGGTCAGAAGCCCGGAACCGAGGCCAAGTAGCGTCCGTATCGGCGGCCGTCCCCCGCCGCGTGAACCTCGGCGGGGCGGTTTGCTTGATTTCCCGGACTGGATCGCGGAAACACCCTCACGGCAACGGGTTTTCTCTCGCACGGCGCAACGCCGGGCGCCCGCGAACGGGCCACGGGTCTGAAGGCACGCATGGCGAACGTCGTCGTCGTAGGCGCCCAATGGGGCGATGAGGGCAAAGGCAAGATCGTCGACTGGCTCTCCGAGCAGGCCGACATCGTTGTCCGCTTCCAAGGCGGACATAATGCCGGCCACACGCTCGTCATCGATGGCGTCACCTACAAGCTCGCGCTTCTGCCTTCGGGCGTTGTGCGAGGCGGTAAGCTTTCGGTGATCGGGAACGGCGTCGTGGTCGACCCGTGGCATCTCGTCGACGAGATCGCGCGCATTCAGGCGCAAGGCGTCGAGGTTTCGCCGAAATCGCTGCGCATCGCCGACAACGCGACGCTGATCCTGCCGCTTCACCGCGAGCTCGATCATTTCCGCGAGACCGCCAATGCCGGCCTGAAGATCGGCACGACCAAGCGCGGCATCGGTCCGGCCTACGAGGACAAGGTCGGCCGCCGCGCGATCCGCGTAGTCGACCTGGCCGACGCCGACACTTTGCCGGCCAAGATCGAGCGAGTGCTCACTCACCACAACGCCCTGCGCCGCGGCCTCGGAATCGCCGAGGTCGACGCGGCTGCGCTGCTCTCCGAACTGACGGCGATCGCGCCGACGATCCTCCCCTATGCCTGCCCGGTCTGGGCGCTGCTCGACGAGGAGCGCCGCGCCGGCAAGCGCATCCTGTTCGAGGGCGCACAGGGCGCGCTGCTCGACGTCGACCACGGGACCTATCCTTTCGTGACATCGTCGAACATCGTCGCGGCGCAGGCAGCCACCGGCTCCGGCCTCGGGCCGGGCGCGATCGGCTACGTTCTCGGCATCGCCAAGGCCTATACCACCCGCGTCGGCGAGGGGCCTTTCCCGACCGAGTTGTTCGACGAGATCGGCGAGACGATCGGCCGGAAAGGTCGCGAGTTCGGCGTCAACACCGGGCGCAAGCGCCGCTGCGGCTGGTTCGATGCGGTGCTGGTGCGCCAGACCGTCCGCACCTCCGGCATCGACGGGATCGCCCTGACCAAGCTCGACATCCTCGACGGGTTCGACACGATCGAGGTCTGCACAGGTTATCGCCTCGACGGCGCGGTGATCGATCACCTGCCCGCGAGCCAGAGGGCGCAGGCGCGCGTCGAACCGATCTACGAGACGATCCCCGGCTGGCCCGAGACGACCGCCGGCGCCCGCTCCTGGGCCGAGTTGCCGGCCCAGGCGATCAAGTACGTGCGGCGAATCGAAGAATTGATCGGCTGCCCGGTGGCGCTGCTCTCGACCTCGCCGGAGCGAGACGACACCATCCTGATGCACAATCCCTTCGAGGATTGATCGTCCGGTCCGCGCGACGCGTGGACCGCGAACACGCGGATCCCAGAGGACATGGCCGATTACTACCCGCTGCTGGCGCGGGCGCTCGACGCCCTGCCCGACCGGACGCCGGCCATGCGCAAGGCGGTGTACGAGCG
>CAZZZJ010000435.1:0-3636 GCA_964658355.1 Beijerinckiaceae bacterium | reverse complement strand
AGTGGGAGTAGAACGGGATGTCGCGCACCAGCACGATGTCGGAATAGCCCTCGACTTCCTCGAACACCCGCTCGAGCAGGGCGTCGGCATCGACGTCGTAGCCGCCGAAGAGCTGGCCGTAGGCCTTCACCACGCGGGCCGGGGTGTCGAGCAGGCCCTCGCGGTTCGGGTCGTCGCCGGCCCAGCGCAGGAGCGTGCGGACGGCGGCCTCGGCTTCCTCGCGGCTCGGGCGGGCGAGCGCGATGCCCTCGGGCACGCGCGTCGCCGAGTCGGGCTTCTTCGCGATCTCCTTGGCGATCTCCGGCGCGGCCGTCTCGGCGCGGCGCTCGGCGAGGCTCGCCACCACGCGGTCGTTGTCGTTGCGCATGACGCTCAAGCTCGGCTCATCCTCGGGAACAGGCCGGTTGGCGCCATAGGACAGGGATTTGAGCGCGGCATCCATGGCATCTCCAGCCCGCGCCACGCGGGCCTTCATCGTCGTACTATCCGGCTTGGCATACATGCGGTCGAACCGTCTCGGAGCCCGGATGGCTCCGGGCCGGCGCCCCGGTGGGTACGGTGTCCGTGGCCGTGGGCGCGACCCTGGTCGACGAGCCGCATCCTCGCGAAACGGCGTCCAGCGGCCTATATCATCGTTCTTGGACGATCGCGCAATGCACGTGACGCGCGTGGCAGGCCCGGCCCGGGCGGGGCCGACTGCGCAGCGATCCAGCAAACGGAAGGCGCCCATGCTCGACGACATCTACAACCGGCGCATCCTCGAACTCGCCGCCGACATCCCCCGGCTCGGCCGGCTCGCCGCGCCGGATGCCAGCGCCACGGCGCATTCGAAGCTCTGCGGCTCGACCGTCACCGTCGACCTCGTGCTCGCCGCGGACGGGACGGTGGCCGACTTCGCCCACGACGTGAAGGCCTGCGCGCTCGGCCAGGCCTCCTCCTCGCTGATGGGGCGGCACGTGGTCGGATCGAGCGCGGACGAGCTTCGGACCGTGCGCGAGGCCATGCGCGCGATGCTCAAGGCGAACGGACCGGCGCCCGAAGGCCGCTGGGCCGACCTCGCCGTGCTGGAGCCGGTGCGCGACTTCAAGGCGCGGCACGCCTCGACCCTGCTGACCTTCGACGCGGTCGTGGACGCCCTCGACCGGATCGACGCGGCCAAGCGTGCCGCCGCCTGATGCGATGCTGCGGCGCGCCGCCCACGTCGCGATCCGCGGCTATCAGCTGACTCTGTCGGGCCTCGTCGGCCGCCAGTGCCGGCACTGGCCGAGCTGCTCCGCCTACGCGGACGCGGCGATCGCCCGGCACGGGTTCTGGCCCGGCGCCTGGATGGGGTTCTCGCGGATCTGCCGCTGCGGTCCCTTCGGCACCCACGGGATCGACCTCGTGCCGGATGCGCTGCCGCCGCAGGGCCGTTGGCACCGACCCTGGGCCTATGCCCGCTGGCGTGGGGTGAACGCGCCGCCGAATCCGTTTTCGTGCGATGCCGTGGAACCCGCGTCCGCGGCGGATCGGCCGTCTCCGGCGCCCAGCGGAAAACCTGCGGCGATGCCGGCCTTGCCAGCCGGTCGCGAACCGCCGCACACTCGCATGCAGAACGACGCCAGCGTCGCCCCCGGCCGCAAGGCCTGACGAAGAGACGGAAACCCCATCGGCATGAGTCAGGGCTCGTCAGCCACCTCCCTCGACGACGGCATCGTCGCCACCGCCGAAGCCTGCCTCGCCGCGGTCGGGCAGGCGCGGGAGGCGATCCACGGCGTGATCTTCGGGCAGGAGAAGGTCGTCGACCTCGCCCTCGTCACGATCCTGGCGGGCGGGCACGGCCTGCTCGTCGGCCTGCCGGGCCTGGCCAAGACCAAGCTCGTCGAGACGCTCGGCACCGTGCTCGGCCTCGATGCCCGACGCGTGCAGTTCACGCCCGACCTGATGCCCTCCGACATCCTCGGGACCGAGATCCTGGACGAGGATGCCGACCGGCGTCGCTCGTTTCGCTTCGTGAGGGGGCCGGTCTTCACACAGCTGCTGATGGCCGACGAGATCAACCGGGCGAGCCCGCGCACGCAGTCGGCGCTGCTGCAGGCGATGCAGGAGAACTTCGTCTCGGTGGCCGGCGAGCGCCACGACCTGCCGCGTCCGTTCCACGTGCTCGCCACCCAGAACCCGATCGAGCAGGAGGGCACCTACCCCCTGCCCGAGGCGCAGCTCGACCGGTTCCTCCTCGAGATCGACGTCGGCTACCCCGACCGGGCCGCCGAGCGCCGCATCCTGATCGAGACGACCGGCATCGCCGATCAGGGCGCGAAGGCCGTGATGTCGACCGAGGCGCTTCTCACCGCCCAACGCCTGGTGCGCCGCCTGCCGGTCGGCGAGGCGGTGGTCGACGCGATCCTCGACCTGGTCCGCTCGGCCCGCCCGGACAGCGGCGATCCGCTGGTCAAGGGCAAGCTGATGTGGGGACCGGGTCCCCGCGCCAGCCAAGCGCTGACCCTGGCGGCCCGTGCCCGCGCACTCATCGAGGGCCGCGTCGCGCCCTCGGTCAGCGACGTGAAGGCGCTCGCCGAGCCGGTGCTCAAGCACCGCATGGCGCTGAGCTACGCCGCGCGGGCCGACGGCGAAACCGTCGAAGGGCTGATCGCCATGCTCGCCGAGAAGCTTTAGCGCGTGGTCGCCACGCGCGCCCTCGAGCCGACAGCGCGCGTCCCAGGCCGGCGGGCGAGCGAAGGTGCGGTCGCGCTCTCCGACCGCATGCCGCGCCTCGTCCTCGAGGCGCGGCGCGTCTCCTCGATGCTGGCGCATGGGCTGCACGGGCGCCGCCGCGCGGGCCCCGGCGAGAGCTTCTGGCAGTTCCGTCCCTTCGTGAACGGCGAGGCCGCCGCGCGGATCGACTGGCGCCGCTCGGCCCGCGACGACCGGCTCTACGTCCGCGAGCGCGAGTGGGAGGCCGCCCACAACATCTGGGTCTGGATCGACCGGTCCGCCTCGATGGGATTCGCGTCCGACCTCGCGCAGTCTTCGAAGGTCGAGCGCGCCCTCGTCCTCGGTCTCGCGCTCGCCGATTCCTTCGTCGAGGGCGGCGAGCGGGTCGGGCTCCTCGGGCTGACACGCGCGACCGCATCGCGCAAGATCGTGGAGACGATGGCGCAGGCCCTGGTCGCGGACGTGGCCGGGCTGACCCAGGATCTGCCGCCCCCCGCGGCACCGGCCCGCTTCGACGAGGTGATCCTGATCAGCGACTTTCTGACCCCCCTCGACCGCGTGGCCTCCGCCGTCCAGGAGATCGCCGGCCGCGGCAGCCGCGGGCATCTCGTCCTCGTCGCCGATCCGATCGAGGAGACCTTTCCGTTCTCCGGACAGGCGGTCCTGCACGACCTCGAATCCGGGTTCTCGCTCGACGTGGGAGACGCCGCGTCCTGGGGCGACGCCTACCGCACCCGCATCGAGGCGCATCGGGCCGGCCTCTCGGAGATTGCCCGCGGCCAAGCCTGGACGCTGACTTTGCATCGCACCGACCGCCCGGCGAGCGAGGCCGCGCTTCGCCTCGCGGCCCTGGTCGCCGCCGCGCGCGGCACGGGCTAGGAGGCCATCGTGCTCGGATTGACCTTCGCCGCGCCGTTCGCGCTCGCCGCCCTGATCGGCCTG
>CAZZZJ010000434.1:0-3639 GCA_964658355.1 Beijerinckiaceae bacterium | reverse complement strand
CGCATACACCGTGTCGATGTGCGGGGTCGGGGTGCCGGTGAGGCGCCCGAGCTCGATCACCGAGCCGACCAGGGCCTCGAGCTCGATGCCGCGGCCGGCCTCGACATCCTGCAGCATCGACGTCTTGTGCTTGCCGACCTTCTCGGCGCCGCCGATGCGCCGGTCGATGTCGACGCGGAAGGTGATGCCGAGCGTGTTCGCGATGGTCTGCGCCTCCTCCATCATCGCGCGCGCCAGCGCCCGCGTGTCGGGGAACTGGCAGATGTCCACGAGCGTGGCGTGGCTCAGCGCCGAGATCGGGTTGAAGCTGAGGTTGCCCCAGAGCTTGAGCCAGATCTCCGAACGGATGTCGCCGATCACCGGAGACTTGAAGCCGGCCGCGATCAGGCGCTTCGACAGGTCCTCGACCCGCGCGCTGGTCGAGCCGTCCGGTTCGCCGAGCGTGTAGCGGTTGCCCTCGACCACGCGCACGACGCCCGGTGATTCGAGGATGGCGGCGGGGTAGACCACCGAGCCGATGACACGCGCCGGATCGATGTGCTTGGCGATCTCACCGCCGGGATCGGAGTTCTCGACGTGAGCGCCGGCATGCGGGCCCGTGTAGCCGTGCAGGAAGTACCACCACGGGATGCCGTTCTGCAGGGTCACGATCGCGGTGTTCGGTCCGATCATGTGTTTGAGGTCGGCGGCGATCGGGCCGACCTGATGCGCCTTGACCGTGAGCAGCACGTAATCGTGCACGCCGGCCTCCGCCATCGACTTCGTCGCGGTGACGTTCCGGGCGTGGACCTCGGAGCCGTCTTCCTCGATCAGGCGCATGCCATTCGCCTGGATCGCCTCGAGGTTCGGGCCGCGGGCGATGAAGGTGACCTTCTCGCCGCTCGCTGCGAGTTTGACGCCGAGTTGGCCGCCGATGGCGCCGGCGCCGACGATCGCGATGCTCATGGTGGTTTCGTCCCTGTCCTGGATTTGTCGGCCGGCCCGGCTTCGCAGGCCGTTTTCCATGGTCTCGATGGTATGGATGCCCCTCGGCGTCGATCCTAGCCCGCGCCGGTCACGCTTCGAACCGGTTCGACAGGATTCCGATGTCGTCGATCTCGACCTCGACCGTGGCGCCCGGCGGAATCGAGCCGACGCCGACCGAGGTGCCGCAGGCGATGACGTCGCCGGGCTCGAGCGTCATGCCGCGCGACAGCATCGCGACGAGTTCCGCGGGCTTCCGGATCATGTCGGCGAGCGGATAGTTCTGGCGCTCGGTGCCGTCGATCCGAACCCGGACGCGCGATGCCATCGGGTCGATGCCGGTGGCGATGCACGGGCCCATGGGCGAGAAGCCGTCGAGGCCCTTCGAGCGGGTCCACTGCATGAAGCTCGCATCGCCGCGCAGGATGTCGAGCGACGTCACGTCGTTGAGCACCGTGTAGCCGAAGATGTGCTCGGCCGCATGCGCCTCGGTGAGATCGCGACCGCGCCGGCCGATGACGATCCCGAGTTCGCCCTCGAAGAGCAGTTTTCCGACACCCGCGGGAATGGCCACCGCGGCGCCGTGCGGGTGGTAGGAGTTCGGCGGCTTGATGAACAGCAGCGGCGCCGGCGGATGCTCCAGCCCCTGCTTCTCGGCCATCGCCGCGAAGTTGTTCCAGAGGGCGATGAGCTTGCTCGGCCGGCACGGCAGCGCCACCGTCACCTCAGACAGGGCTAACGTCTCGCCCGTGGCGCATGGCGAATCGAACAGGTCCCCCGCATGCACCTCGATGCGGTCGCCATCGATCCGTCCGAAGCCGGGCCGTCCATCGTGGCGATATGAGATCCAGCGCGCCATCCGGGGAACACTCCGCTCGCGTGTGCCCCGCCCATTTGCATGGGCGAATGGCATTTTGAATGCCAGGGTTTGTGCCGCAAAGCCGCGAACCCGTCTCTCGGAAAGATTTTGCCGAAGAGCTCAGAAAAACTTGAGTCCGGTCCGTTCACGGTTCCGCGCGCCGTCTCGCCGACGGGAACCTTCGCACGAGCGCGCCGTTCGGACATCCCGACAGCGTTCAGTCACGCTTTGCGGCGCCGCCGCGAGGACGGGCCGGGGACGCTGAACCGGACAGGGAGCATCCCCATGAGCAGCACCACCGACAAGATCAAGGGCTTGGCCAACGAGGCCGTCGGCAACGTCAAGCAGGGTGTCGGCAACGTCACCGGCAACGAGAAGCTGCAGGCCGAGGGCAAGGCGCAGGAGTTGAAGGGCGAAGCCCAGAAGACGGTCGGCGACGCCAAGGACGGTGTGAAGGGTGCGGCCCAGAAGGCTGCCGACGCCGTCAAGAAGATCTGATCCGTCCGAACTCAGGGCCGGGGCTGCCGACGGTGTCGCCCCGGCGTCCAGAGTGAGGGCCGGCGGTGCCGGCATTCGGACAGCGAGAACGAGGACATCAACATGAACCGGGATCGTTTGGAAGGCGGCGTGCGCAATCTCCGCGGCCGCGCGAAGACCGCGATGGGCGCGGTCGGCGGGGACGCCGGACGGCAATTCGAAGGTGCGATCGATCAAGCGGCAGGCGCTGCCCAACACGCCTATGGCCGCGCGCGGGAAACCGCCCGCGATTGGCGTCGCGACGGCGAGGACCTGATCGATGAGGCGAGCGAGCGCGGCCGCGCCCTCGCCGACGAGGCGGTCAGTCGCGGGCGCCACTATCGCGGTCAGGCCGAGCATCACGGTCGCCGTGTCGCTCGCCGCGCCGAGGAGAACAAGGCTGCTACGCTGGCGATCGTCGCAGCCGCCGCATTCGGGCTCGGCTGGTTGCTGCGCAGCGATCGCTGAGCGGCGCGAGCCGATCGGGTTCAGACCCCTGAGAACGAGCTCTTGAGAGATGGCGGCGAAGTTCGCCATTTCGTCGGCCTCGGTGCGCGTACCGTGCGCGAAAATGGTCTAAGGAACGGCCGAGCGGGGGCGGCGACGCCCCCAAGCCCGAAGGCCAGACAGACCGAGACGAGGCGATGACCGGCTCCAGCACTTCGAACACCGTCCTGGCGGCTCCATCCCTGACGCGACCCGCATCGCAGTTGGTCACGATCTTCGGCGGTTCCGGCTTTCTGGGACGACACGTCGTCCGGGCCCTTGCCAAGCGCGGCTACCGCATCCGCGTCGCCGTCCGCCGGCCCGACCTCGCCCTTTTTCTTCAGCCGCTCGGGAAGGTCGGGCAGATCGTCGCCGTGCAGGCCAACCTGCGCTACCCGGAGTCGGTCTCCCGTGCGGTCGCGGGGTCTGACGTGGTGATCAACCTCGTCGGTATCCTTCAGGAGACCGGAGCCCAGAGCTTCTCGCGTCTGCAGGCCGATGGGCCGGGCGAGATCGCTCGGGCAGCGGCCCGAGCCGGCGCCGCGATGGTCCACGTGTCGGCGATCGGTGCCGACGTGAACTCGAAATCACGCTATGCCCGGACCAAGGCCGAGGGCGAGGCCGCTGTGTTCTCCGCCCGTCCCGATGCGGTGGTGTTGCGGCCGTCGCTGATCTTCGGACCGGGCGACAGCTTCTTCAACCGCTTTGCCAACTTGGCGCGTTTCCTGCCGGTGCTGCCTCTGGCCGGCGCGGAATCGCGCTTCCAGCCGGTCTTCGTCGGCGACGTCGCCGAGGCGATCGCCCTGGCGACGGAC
>CAZZZJ010000433.1:2286-3641 GCA_964658355.1 Beijerinckiaceae bacterium | reverse complement strand
GTCGAAGGAAGCGAACCTCCAGCCATCGGGTTTTGGATCGTATGATCGTCTGTTCCTGCAACGTCCTCTCGGACGGCGCCGTGCGCGGGTGTCTCGGCGACGGCCCAGGCTGTCCGCGGACGCCGGCCCAGGTCTACGCCTGCCTCGGCTGCAGCCCGAAATGCGGTCGTTGCGCCCGGACCATCCGCGCAATCATGCAGAACGCGCTTGGTGCCGCAGCGGTCGAGGCGGGGCACGACATCCATGCCTGCGCGACGGGTTGCGCAAGCGGCTGCAGTTTGGGAAAGGTCCAGCCTGCAGAGGAGGGGATCGCCGCCTGAGGCTTAGCCCGGCTTTTCCCTCGCATGCTCAAGGGGAGGACGGGGCTCATGAAGGGCGACATCAAGGTCATCGAGTATCTCAACCGCGGACTTCGCAGCGAGTTGACCGCGGTGAGCCAGTACTGGCTCCACTTCCGGATGCTCAACGACTGGGGCTACATCGATCTCGCCAAATTCTGGCGCAAGGAATCGATCGAGGAGATGAACCATGCAGACCGGTTCGTCGACCGGATCCTGTTCCTCGACGGCTTCCCCAATCTTCAGGAACTCGACCCGCTGCGGATCGGTCAGAACGTCGAGGAGATCATCGCCTGCGACCTCGCGGCCGAATGCGAGGCCCGCACGCTCTACCTCGAGGCCGCCAAGTACTGCGACTCCATCAACGACCGGGTGTCGAAGCGCTTGTTCGAGGACCTGGCCGAGGACGAGGAAGGGCATATCGACTTTCTCGAGACGCAGCAGGAGCTGATCCGTCAGATCGGCCTGCCCCTCTACGCCCAGCGCCACATCGGCGGCCTGGAGCCGATCGCCCCCGAAGCGGAGTGACGATGCGGGATCGCCGGCTGCGCCCGGCGATCCCGCACCTCAGTACAGCCGCGTGCGGTAGGCCTCCTCCGTCGCCCGCTCGGCGTCGGCGACGCTGACCTTGCCGCTCTGCTCGGCGAGGATGCGGCCGAGGCTGGGCAAGCGGGCACGCTCGACCTGCTCCTGCGGCGACCATAGCTTGGCCCGCATCAGCGCCTTGCCGCAGTGAAAGAAGACCTCCTCCACAGCGACGCACAGGCCCGTCGTCGGGACTTTGCCCTGAGCGACCAGGGGCGCGAGCAGGTCGGGAGCGGTGACCAGCGCCGCGCGGCCGTTGACCCGCAGGGTCTCGTCGATGCCCGGCACGAAAAAGATCAGCCCGACCCCGGGATTGCCCAGCACGTTGCCGAAGCTGTCGACGCGATTGTTGCCGCGACGATCCGGAATCAGCAGCGTCGTATCGTCGAGCACCTGGACGAAGCCCGGCGCATCGCCCCGGGGACTCGCGTC
>CAZZZJ010000433.1:0-2186 GCA_964658355.1 Beijerinckiaceae bacterium | reverse complement strand
CCGTTCGCGGTCAACCAGATCGTCCACGCCTCGAACGATCGGCTGGCGCGGGACGTCGCCGCGTGCGTCGCCCACGAAGTCCCGATCGTGATCACCTCGCTGCGAGCGCCGGATGCCGTGGTGCGCCCGATCCACGGCTATGGCGGCATCGTGTTCCACGACGTGACGACGGTCCGTCACGCCGAGAAGGCGCTGGAGGCAGGCGTCGACGGGCTGATCCTGGTCTGCGCCGGCGCCGGCGGTCATGCCGGCACGCTGAGCCCGTTCGCCCTGCTCGGCGAGGTGCGCCGCTTCTACGCTGGCCCGATCATCCTGTCGGGCGCGATCACCACCGGAGCCGCGATCCTCGCCGCGCAGGCGATGGGCGCAGACCTCGCTTACATGGGCACCCGCTTCATCGCGACGGCGGAGGCCGACGCCGCCGACGCCTACAAGGCGATGATCACCGAGAGCGCGGCGGCCGACATCCTCTACACCCCCTACTTCACAGGGGTGCACGGCAACTACCTGAGTTCCAGCATCCGAGCCGCCGGGCTAGATCCCGAGAATCTTCCCCAAGCCGACAAGAGCACGATGAACTTCGGCAGCAGCCGCATGAAGCCGTGGCGCGACGTCTGGGGCGCCGGCCAGGGCGTCGGGACCATCGCGGACGTGCCGCCCGTGGCGGACGTGGTCGCCCGGCTGCAGCGGGAGTATGCGGCGGCGCGCGAACGCCTCGGCGCCGCGGCCTACTCGGCGGCCTGAGACAGAGGCGATCGGCGGGCGCGGATCCGCCGCGTGTCCGGCAGTAGCGTTTCGGCAACCTCCGTACGACCGCGGCCGTCGTGCTTGGCGCGATAGAGCGCGACGTCGGCCCGGCGCATGAGGGCGTCGAAATCCTCGTGTCCCGGCGTGTTCACCGCGACGCCGATGCTGACGCTGACCCGCAGGCGCGGCAGCGACGGCAGTTGCAGGGCGGCGAAGGCACGGCCGAAGCGCGCCGCCTCGCGGCGGGCCGCTTCGGCGCTCGGTGCCGGGATCAGGCAGGCGAATTCCTCGCCCCCGAGCCGGCCGAAAACCCGATCCTCCGGAAGCAGAGCCCGCGCCAGGGCGCAAAATCCGATCAGCACCCCGTCGCCGACCGCGTGGCCGTAGGTGTCGTTCACGCGCTTGAAGTGGTCGAGGTCGAACAGCAACAGCGCACAGGGCAGCGGCCGCGCCAACATCGCTTCGGCACCGACGACGAAGGCACGACGGTTGGCGATACCGGTCAGCGGATCGACCGATGCCGCCAGCCGCTGTGCCAGTTCGGCCCGTTCCTTGGTCAGCGCCATGAAGGTGAAGGCGATGGCGATGGTGAACAGCATCGCGGCAAAGCACAGGATCGCGACATAAGGCGACTGCAGCGCGTCGGGCCCGCGCGGCAAGGGCGCGATCAAGGCACCCGGAATTCTGATCGCGTAGCAGGACGCGTAGGCGCAGAGCAGAACCACCGCCGGATAGCGCGACACCAGCCGCTCACGCCGCCCATTCCAGATCTCCAAGGCGCTCGCCGCGCAGAAGGCGGTTGCGATGAACGAGGCGAGGATGACCCGTGCCTCGATGGAGGTATAGAACGCCGGAATGAGGCAAGCCGTCGCGAAGATGCCTCCTCCCAGCACCGAAAAGGACAGGCCGAGGCTGCGCCCTTCGAAGGCTCGCACGCCGCTCCAGATGAGTCCGTACGCGGCGATCATCACGGCGTTGGCGATGCCAATCGAGATCGCGTCGGGAATCGTGCCGCGCAGCGCCATCCCGCCCGACGCCATCGCGCCGAGAATGTGCGCCACGCCCCAGATCGCGAGCGCAGGTGTCTGCCGCGCCTGCGCCCACGACAGCAGGAACAGCGCGCCCACGAGAAACGTGAGAACGAAAGTCACCAGCAGAAGGGTCGCAATGTCGAGATGCATGGACAGCCAGTGGTCTCCAGTCGATCGGCCACTAAGAGTGGGGAACACGTGCGTATCGTAGAGGCGTCCCGAGAACTTTACCTGCATTGCGCTAGTTATCATGGATCTTCTAAAAGCTATCCTAAGACCATCGGACGCCTTACAAGACCATCATAGGTTAACTCGTTACCCGACCTTACTACCGGCTGCGGCTCGATCATAGCCGCCTTGAAGTTCACCGGGAATATCGTCATCCCTCGTTGCGCTTCATCCCTCGGT
>CAZZZJ010000432.1:0-3643 GCA_964658355.1 Beijerinckiaceae bacterium | reverse complement strand
TCGAGGGCGGCGACCGCATCCGTCAGGTGGCCGGGCTTCGAGGCGCCGACGATCGGGGCGGCGACCTCGGGCTTGGCCGCGACCCAGGCGAGCGCCACCTGCGCGCGCGGCACGCCGCGGGCCTTGGCGATCTCGGCGACCTTGGCGATGATCGCCCGGTCGGCTTCGGCCGCCGCGTCGTAGAGGCCCTTGCCGACGTCGTCGCTGTCCTGGCGCGCGGTGGTGGCGTCGGGATCGCGGGTCAGGCGGCCGCGGGCGAGCGGGCTCCACGGCAGCACCGCGATGCCCTGGTCGCGGCACAAAGGCAGCATCTCGCGCTCCTCCTCGCGATGCAGCAGGTTGACGTGGTTCTGCATGGTCGAGAACCGCGTCCAGCCATGCAGGTCGGCGGTGTAGAGCGCCTTCGAGAACTGCCAAGCATACATCGACGAGGCGCCGATCGCGCGGGCCTTGCCGGCCTTCACCACGTCATGCAGCGCCTCCAGCGTCACCTCGATCGGGGTGTCGTAGTCCCAGCGGTGGATCTGGAACAGGTCGACGTAGTCTATGCCGAGCCGCTTCAGGCTGGCATCGATCGCCGAGAAGATCGCCTTCCGCGAGAGCCCGCCGGCGTTCGGCTGGGATTTCAGCGGGAAGTAGCACTTCGTCGCGACGACGAGGCTGTCGCGGTCGCCGTAATCCCGCAGGGCCCTCCCGACGATCTCCTCGCTGGTGCCGTCGGAATAGTAGTTGGCCGTGTCGAAGAAGTTGATGCCGAGGTCGAGCGCTTGGCGGATCAGCGGGCGGCTCTCGTCCTCCGGCAGCGTCCAGGGATGGGGCCCGCGCTCGGGCACGCCGTAGGTCATGCAGCCGAGGCAGAGGGCGGACACGTCGAGGCCGGTGCGGCCGAGCTTTTTCATCTTCATGCGGGGTATCTGGGGTCTCTCGATATGACGGCCGCGTTTCGGCCGGGGTAGGCGGCGGCATCCACCACGATCCCGATCCGGAACCTCATCCTGAGGTGGTGAAGGGGAAACGCAGAAGGCTCAGCCCCGCCCCTCCCGGCGCATCATGAAGGCCAGCTTCTCGAACAGGCTCACGTCCTGCTCGTTCTTGAGCAGCGCCCCGTGCAGGGGCGGGATCAGCTTGCGGGCGTTGGTCTCGCGCAGCGTCTCGGGGTCGACGTCCTCCGAGACCAGGAGCTTCAGCCAGTCGAGCAGCTCGGAGGTCGAGGGCTTCTTCTTGAGGCCCGGCACCGCGCGGGTCTCGAGGAACACCCTGAGCGCCTCCTCGACGAGGCGGTGCTTGATGCCGGGATAGTGGACCTCGACGATCGATTGCAGCGTCTCGGCGTCCGGGAACTTGATGTAGTGGAAGAAGCACCGGCGCAGGAACGCGTCCGGCAGCTCCTTCTCGTTGTTCGAGGTGATGATCACCACCGGGCGGCGCTCCGCCCGCACCGTCTCGCCGGTCTCGTAGACGAAGAACTCCATGCGATCGAGCTCGGTGAGCAGGTCGTTCGGGAACTCGATGTCGGCCTTGTCGATCTCGTCGATCAACAGCACCGGGCGCGCGTCCGCCGTGAAGGCCTCCCACAGCTTGCCGCGGCGGATGTAGTTCGCGATCTCCGAGACGCGCGGATCGCCGAGCTGCGAATCGCGCAGCCGCGAGACCGCGTCGTACTCGTACAGGCCCTGCTGCGCCTTGGTGGTGGATTTCACGTTCCAGGTGAGGAGCCTGGCGCCGAGCCCCTTGGCGATCTCCTCGGCGAGCACCGTTTTGCCGGTGCCGGGCTCGCCCTTCACCAGAAGCGGCCGCTCCAGCACGATCGCGGCGTTGACGGCCGCCGTGAGGTCGGGGGTCGCGACGTAGGACTCGGTTCCGGTAAAGCGCATCGGGCTGTTTCGTCCTGGCGGGCCGGCGCGGCCGATGCGTCCGACATAGGGCGCAAAGTCGGTCGCGGGCAACGCCCCGGGGGACGCGGCCCGCCTCGCTCCGGCCTAGCGGTCGGCCTTCTCGCCGGCAGTGGTCAGTTCGATGTAGCGCAGGGTCGTCGGGCGGACGAGCTCGCGGACCTTGGCGGCCATGCCCTCCTCCTCCTTCAGCGATTGCTGGAAGGCGGCGCCATGCCCCTGCTGGCCGGCGGCCTCGCCGATCGCGATCAGCGAGGTGTAGGCGGCGATCTCGAAGTTCTCGAAGGCGTGGTTGGCGTAGGCGTTCTTCAGGATCTCGTCCTGAGCCGGCGCGTGCCCGAGCGCCATCATGTTGCCGACGAAGCCGAGGAAGCCTTCCTTCAGCGCCGAGGGGCTCTCGGCCAGGCTGTGCAGCGCCTCCTCCAGGCGGGTGCGCTGGCCGTGGGTCTCGTCGATGTGGCGGCGGAGCGCCGCCTCCATCTCGGGATAGTTCTGCAGCCGTTCGACCTGACGCTCCATGATCTGGAGCGCCTGCATCTCCAGGGCATGGGTGTTCTTCAGGGCCGTCACGTAGATGTCGCGGGTGTCGAGGGCCATGATCGGATCTCCTGATCGGCGGCCGAAGTCCGGCCGCGCCTGTGGGAGAGACCCGAGGGTCGCCGGCCAAGTTTCCCGGGTGGCCCGTGCGCGCTCAATGTGACGCAGCGCGGCGGCCCTCCCCCCTCCGCGGGGGGAGGAAAGACGCGTGGCCCTCCTCAGGCGAGCAGGGTGTCCGACGGCTCGCTGTCCGACGGACGGTCGTCCTCGGAGCTGGCCGGCGCGGTCTCGATCGCCGGCTCGACCGCGGCGGCGACCGGCTCGGACCGGATCGTCACCGTGTCGCCCTCGATGGAAAAGCTGATGGTCATGGCGGCGGCGCGGGCAACCAGTCCGGCGTAGTAGGGCAGGATGCCGTGGGCATCGACGACGCCGCTCTCGGGCGTGCCGGCGATCAGCGCCTCCACATGGGGCGGGATGCGGGCATGCGAGCCCTTGGCGACCAGCACCAGGGTCGGCGCCTCGCCGTCGCCGGTGACCTTGACGTCGAGGAGGCCGCCGCGCGGGATCGCGCCGGTGGCGATCATGACGAGGTTCAGGAGCAGCTTGACCTTGTTCTTGGGGTAGAGCGCCACCGGCGCGCTCCAGCTGAGCTGGGTCTTCTCGTCGGAGAACATGCCGCGGGATACCTTCTCCGCGTCGGCGAGGTCGATCGAGGCGCCGGCCGAGCCCGCCGCGCCGAAGGCGATCCGGGCGAATTGCAGGCGGGCGGAGGCGTGGCGCGCGCTCTTGCGGATCAGGTCGAGGGCGAACTCGCGCATCGACTCGTCCTGGTCGTCCTCCAGCACCTCGAGCCCGTTCACGATCGCGCCCACGGGGCTGATCACGTCGTGGCAGACGCGGGAGCACAGCAGCGCGGAGAGGTCGAGGGCGTCGAGGGTCACGGCATTCATGGCACGCTCCGGGCGTTTCTCGTCGGCGTTCGGCGACGCGGAACTCGGCCGCGCGGGCGGCCCCTGTCCGCACGGATAGACGCCACATCGGCCTTTGCAAAGGGTTACGGAGGGAGGCGCGATCGCCGCCGCGGCGATGCAGGGCAGGACCATCGACATCGCTCGGGATCGCGTCTCCGCCGCACAACTATTCCAGCCGCACCACGACGCTGTCGCTCGCGCCCGTGGCGTCGAGCACCGAGATGCGGGCGAAGCCGGCGC
>CAZZZJ010000431.1:0-3656 GCA_964658355.1 Beijerinckiaceae bacterium | reverse complement strand
GGGAGAATTTCGGCCCGGTGGTGAAGGAGGGCATCTACGAGGACCACGAGCGCCGGTCCGAGATCGCGCCGCTCCTGCGCTTCAAGTCCTCCGCCGTCGAGGGCTGGACCGGCCTGGCGGACTACGTCTCGCGGATGAAGGACGGCCAGGAGGCGATCTATTACCTCGTGGCCGACGACGCGGACGCGCTCGCGCACTCTCCGCAGCTCGAAGGGTTCCGGGCCCGCGGGCTCGAGGTGCTCCTGCTCTCCGACCACGTCGACGCGTTCTGGCCCGAGCAGCTCGCGAAGTTCGACGACAAGCCCCTGCGCTCGGTGACGCAGGGCGCCCTCGACCTCTCGAAATTCGCCGGCGAGACCGAGGCGGGGGAGGCCCCGGCCGGAATCGAAGACCTCGTCGGGAAGATCAAGGCGGCGCTCGCCGACGACGTCTCCGACGTGCGCGCCACCGACCGCCTGGTCGACAGCGCGGTGGTGCTGGCCGCCGGCGGCAGCGGCCCCGACCTGCAGATGCAGCGCCTGCTGCGCCGTGCCGGCCGCGCCGCCGGGGGCGGAAAGCCGATCCTCGAGATCAACCCGCGCCACCCCTTGATCCGAGCCCTCGCCGAGGGCCCCGAGGAGGCGATCGCACCCGCCGCCGGCACGCTCCTCGACCTCGCCCGGATCCAGGACGGCGACACCCCGCGCGACCCCGTCGCCTTCGCCCGGGCGGTCGCGGCGGCCCTCGCCGGAAAAGCCTGAGCGCACGCCTCGGGCGGAAGGCCGAGCCCCCACGCGCTCGGCCTTCCACGAAGTGGTCGAAAGATCGCCATCCGGCTTGTGATCGGGCGGCGCTTCATGTTAGGCACCGCCGGTCTCGACGAGGCACCTCGCGGAGAGGTGGCAGAGCGGTTGATTGTACCGCACTCGAAATGCGGCATGGGTGCAAGCCCATCGGGGGTTCGAATCCCCCCCTCTCCGCCACGGACCTTCCAAGGGCCTGATTATCCAGACGTTCTTGAACGGTGCGGCTTTCTTGATCCGCCTGCTGTACGCACTGGTGGTACCCGTTGCCTCAGCCGACGGCCCAAACTTCGAAGCGTCCCGAGACCGGGCGTCGACCACCGCCGCACGTGCGCCCGCGGTGTCAGTGAAGCACGTTGGAAGCGAGATCGAGAAACGCTTCCTCGGAACCCAGGACCCGACCGAGGCGAAGGCCCTGCATCGCAGCGCCGAAGATCGGATCGCGCTCGGCCCGCTCGGACGGCGGCGAGATGACCGACCGCCCAGATGAGGAGGCCGACCACCGAATGGCACAGGCACAAGCCGTGTGCCGCCGCCGGCGTTCCGTTGAGCTCGGCGAGGCCACCCGCGTCGGACTGCAACTCCGACAGCCGATCGATTCACGACCGCCCGTCCGGGTCCCGCATCCCTCCGACGACGGAGCGGTCTTCCAGACATCGTGCGATGGCCTGGCCGAACGCGCTGCACAGCAACCGCGCGCCTCGCGTCAAACCCTGCGAATTCTGGTGTGACGCTGCCATTCCATCCCCGATCTCGCCGGGACGACGCGGACGTTTCCCCACCGGGATGGTCAAAGGAGCGGGAAGGTTGGGTGGTTCAACACGGATCGAACCGCGTGCGGCCATGGCGAAGAAAGGGCGATGATCGGCGGGATAGTCACCAGCCCCGTCGACGCCCCTCGATAAAGCCTTCGGAGCGCCTCATGGGGTCGCTAACGCTTGCCGAGAGGCCATCGGGGGCTGTTTGGCGCGACGCAAGAAACAATTTTATCCAATCGCTAAAGTGGATTTGAGCTTGTTCATGCCACCTTTAGCCCATGGCTTGGCTGAATTCCATCATGATCCTGATCGGCATGGCGTTGCTGGCGGCATCGCTGAAGCCGATCTCAGACATCCTCACGATGGTTCGCGAGGGTCGCCTGCATCGCATGTGGCGGATCCTTGTCACGCTCATCATTCTCTTCATCATCGGCTACGCGGTTTACGGAACCCTGAGCGTCGTCAGCCATATCAATAGAATAGTCGACCTTATCGTCTCGACCATCTTGCTCGCGGGCGGTGCCTTCGTCCTCATCGTTGCTCATCTTTCGGCGTTCACGACCCGCGACATCGTCCGCATCGCGAAACTCGAGAGCGACGTGATCCGTGATCCCCTGACCGGCGCGTTCAATCGCCGGTATCTCGACCAGATGATCGAAGCCGAGGTGGCGATCGCGAAACGGTCGGCCAGACCGCTATCCGCCCTGCTCATCGACCTCGATCACTTCAAGCACGTCAACGACACGTATGGTCATCCTGTCGGCGACCTCGTTCTCAGACATGTCGCTCGTCTGATCCTCGACTGTTGTCGGACTTCGGACAGGGTCGTGCGGTATGGGGGCGAGGAATTCCTGGTGGTCGCACTCGACAGCGATCTCAACGACGTGGCGACGCTCGGCAGACGCCTGCTCCACGAAATAGCCGGCACGTCGATCACGCTACCGAACGGTACATATCTCAAGATCACGGCAAGCATCGGCGCGGCATCGCTGAGCCGGGACGACGATCAGGACAACTTCATCGATCGGGCCGACGAAGCGCTCTATGCCGCGAAGCGAGGCGGTCGCAACCGTCTGTGCTCGTGCCCTCCGGCCGCAAGCCAAGCCGCTGCCAAACGCGAATACGTGACGGTTCTTGCCGAAACCCAGCTTGCAGGAGCCGCCTGATCGAGGAACCGATCGGCCTGCCCGCGCAGTCCGCCTGCGCGATGTTCGATCCCAGGGTTTGACGGTGCACCCTTCGCGTCCGACTCCGGCCTCTCATCGAGGCAGTGCCGACAAGGTGCCTACGGTGCTCACCGACCAGGGCACCCATGTCACCCCGACCGGCAACCTCGCCTCAACCGGTCCATCATCGAGGCGGCGGTTTCGGCCGCGGCTCCTCGTTAAAGGCCGGCGAGGCCGCGGCGGGCCTTGCGGCGCTGGAGCCACAGGCTCGCGGCCAAGGCCGTGCCGATCACCAGGGCCGACAAGGCCGTCGTCAGGCTTCCCAGCGCGTAGATCTCGGGCGTGGTCACCGTCGTGGTCAGCCCCTGAAGTTCCAGCGGCAGGGTGTTGCGACCGCCGATCGCCTGGCTCGTCCGCGCGAGTTCGTCGAACGACAGCGTGAACCCGAAGAGCGCGACGCCGACGAGCGCCGGCGCGAGAATCGGCACGACGACGTGACGGAGCGTCTGCGCTCCGCTGGCGCCGAGGTCGCGGGCGGCCTCCTCGAAGGCCGGATCGAACCGGTTGAAGACCGCGAACATGATCAGCAGGCCGAACGGCAGCGTCCAGGTGAGGTGCGCGCCGAGCGCGGAGGTGTAGAGCCCCATGGCGGTGCCGTGGTCCTGCAGCCAAACCCAGCCGGTGGCGCCGGCCAGCGCGTTGATCGCGTCGTCGACGAGCCGGAACGCGAGACCGATCCCGAGGGAGACCACGATCGAGGGGACGATCAGGCTGGCGACCGCGATGGCGAACAGCACGTTCGCGCCGCGAAAGCCCTTGCGGAAGGCGAGGCCTGCGAAGAAGGCCAGCACGACGGTGAGCGCCATCACGACGACGCCGAGCCGAAGCGAGCGTCCGAACGCCGCCCAGATGTCGACGATGCCGCCGCCGGCCCAGAGTTTGCCGAACCA
>CAZZZJ010000430.1:0-3664 GCA_964658355.1 Beijerinckiaceae bacterium | reverse complement strand
CCCGAGCAAGCCGAACGGAACGCGAGCTAAACCCCGTGTCCGTGGAACCGGGGGAGGATCAGAACGGGTCGACGTCATGGCGGTGACCGGCCTGAACTGGCCGGACTTCCGCACCATCGCCGACTTCCGCAAGCGTCACCTCGTGGCCCTGTCGGACCTTTTCGTGCAGGTGCTGCGCCTGTGCCGAGCGGCCGGTTTGGTCCAGTTCGCCCACGTGGCGGTGGACGGGACCAAGGTGAAGGCCAACGCCTCCCGCCACAAGGCGATGAGCTACGGACGCATTAAGACCGCCGCGCCGGCGCTGGCCGCCGAGGTCGACGCCTGGCTGGAGCAGGCGCGCGAGGTGAACGCGGCCGAGGATGATGCGCAGGGCGCGGACCCACGAGGCGACGAGACGCCGGACTGGATGGCCGACAAGCAGCGACGGCTGGAGACGATCCGCGCCGCCAAGGCCTTGCTGGAAGCGGAAGCCGTCGATCCACCCGACCCCGAGGATGAGAGCGGGCCGGGTGCATCCTCAACCATGCGCTGGCAGGGTCGGCCCCTGCGCGGTGAGGACCACGGTCCGCCGGACCGGGCGCAGCGCAACGTCACCGACCCGGACAGCCGGATCCTGCCGACCCGCGACGGGTTCGTGTAGGGCTACAACGGGCAGATCGCCGTCAATGGCGCGCATCAGGTGATCGTCGCTCACCGCCTCGTGACGAACGCCGCCGACGCCCGCGCCCCCGTGCCGCTCATCGACGACGTCCGTGCTCATCTCGGGCGCAAACCGTGCGAGGTCTCGGGCGATGCAGGCTTTGCCAACGAGGCGAACCTGGCCGCTCTGAAGTAGCGGCGGATCACCGCCTATCTGGCTCCGGGGTGGGCGCGTAACGGCGAGGCGGATGCGGCCCGGCGTCGAAAGTTGACGAAGGCGTCCCTGATGCGTGCGATGGCCGCGCGGCTGAAGCGGGCTGGCCGCCGGAGCCGCTCTGGCGGCTAAATTGGCCCGGACTGTCTGGGCGCTGCTGCGCCACGAACGCGTCTATGAGCTGGCGGCGGTGGCTGCCTGAACCGAGCCTGGTCGGCGAAGCCTTCGTCGGCCTTCCGATGTCTGCAAGCGGCGAGAGGAAGATGGCCTGACAGTCGATCGGTGTTCTGGAAGCCTCTGGCGGAAAAATGGCGCTCAACGCCGACCCCTTTATGAGGACCAGCACGCGCGGATCTCCATCTTGGCCAACAGCATCGCCGGAAGGTCGGATACGTTTATGCAGAGTGATCAGACCGGCGGATCTTAAGCCACTTGCGGATGGGGCGGGCCATACGTTCCCGCAGGCACGCTGGCGCTGTCGAGTGCCGCACGGCTCCAATCCATGCGGATTCCGACGGAAGCCGGCCACCCATTCCGGGCTCTTCCGCACTTTTGGTGCAACTTTGGCCCGGCCGAGGCCCCTTAGGCAGCTTGGATGAGGCGTCGTTGAAGGAGGTCGAGTTTCGCGCGACCATACATCTGACGCTTCACCAGTTTGAGCCGGTTGATGTGCCCCTCGACTGGGCCGGTGCTCCAGGGCTCGGTCAGGGCGGCCTGCACGGCTCTCCTGTCACGGTCCAGGCCTCGCGCGAACGACGCGAGCGGACTGTCCCGCGCCGTTCCCATCCAAGCCGCCAAGGCAGCTTCGGCCCCGTCCGGCGCGCGCTTGCACACCAGCGCGGCGAACGCCGAGGCAATCTCACCAGCCTGGACGAGATCAGGGGCTGTCACGCGCAGATGGGCGAGGAACTCGCTCTCGCGGGCACCGACCTGGTTGGCCGTCCCAGCCAGGAGCCGCGCACATCGGCGGCTCGACGGGATCTTCCAGTCTTTGGCGGCGACGCTGTCTACGACCTCCCGGTGACGCGCCCCCGACTGGCGACGCTCCGCAATCCATCGCCTCAGCGTGCGTTCACTGCCTTGATACCCACGCTCCTTCAGCTCACGCCAAAGCAACGTCGCGTTGCGGCAGCCTTGCTGCCAGCGCTGTTCGAGGTAGGAGGCTTGCGGCCCAACGCTTCCAGGTTGTGGTGGCTTCTCGTGGCCCGGCGCGGTCCCCGCCTTCAGCCATCGCTGAACCGTAAGGTGGCTGATGCCAAGGTTTGCAGCAATCTGGATCGAGGTCAGCCCGCGTCCCTTCATCTCCCGGATGGCCTTGAAGCGTTCGTCACGCAGTTTGCGACGGTGGCTCCGCAGTGCCTGCTCCTGCGTCAGATCGGGCGGACACGCGACGATGCGTTCGGCATGACGTCGATGGGCAACGCCAAGGGCAGCGGCCTGAACTTGACGGCGGTGGCGGTCTACCAACTCCTGCAATGTGTCGCCGAGGTTGCGGAGAAGATGCCAGCGGTCGGCGACCTGAATGGCTTCCGGCGCTCCCTGTCTGGCGCCCTCCGCGTAAGCTCCGGCTCGATCACGAGCGATAACTTCTACCCCAGGGTGCTGATCGAGCCATCGCGCGACCGTGTCCGCGGTCCGATCCGGCAGGAGGTCGATGATGCGCCGCCGTTCGAGATCGCAGACGATCGTGCCGTAACTTTTGCCACGACGGAACGACCAGTCGTCGATGCCAACGACCCGGGGCGGTAGGTGGCGAGGTGGATCTTCAGAACGGATCAGGCGCAGCAGCGTGTCGCTGCTGGCCGGGAGGGCGAGCCTCGCCGCCAGGCGCGATCCGGGCTCACCGCCGAGTGCGAGCCCGAGGTGGCGCTGAACGTCGCCGAGACGCACGGTCCGCCGCGCATTGACGCCTGCGATCGTGGGAAGTCGCTCGGCGAAGACGCGACGCTCACAGTCTGATGACGCGCACCGGAAGCGACGTGCCCTCACCTCGATCACCACGGAACGGCCTTGCCAGGCGAAGTCAGCCAACCTGCGCCGGTAGCGCGAGTGAATGCGAGCCGATGGCCGATTGCAAGAAGGGCATGTCGCGAACGTCGCATCGGGATGCGTGTGGATCACCACTGAGATCGGAGCCGTCTCGATCTTGTCAGTGACGAGGCCGGCCGGAATGAAAGAGAGTATGCGAGAAGGCATGCCCTCATGTGCGGTCGATCGCCATTGTAGCCGCTGCGGCGCGATGACTCGCTACGAACTGCACCAAAAGTGCGGAAGAGCCCGGAATGACGGCCGGCTTCGTAGGAATACGCACCAATCCAGTTGTCCAGCACCGTCCAGCCGCTCCAGCAGGGCGCGGTGCAGGGCCGTCCAAACGCCCGCCCTCTTTCGATCACGCAGCCGTCACCAATGAACCGCGCCGGGTTTCTTAGAGGCCCTAACTCTTGCGAGGATGGAGCCATGACGGAGCGAACCCCACCTTTTTCGCCTGAGGTCCATGAACGCGCTGTGCGGATGGTGTTGGAGCACCAGGGCGAGCACGACTCTCAATACGGTGTGATCCGCTCGATCGCTGCGAAGATCGGCTGCTCGGGCGAGACGCTGCGGAATTGGGTACGCCAGGCCGAGCGGGATCAGGGTGGAACCACATAGAACCCATTGGGTGCTCGTGGTTAAATTGTCCTTATAAGATGCGACTCTAGGTCTCAATTCGAGTTATCGCATCTACAACTCGATCGACGACCTCGTTGACGAGGCCACGGTCGTCGCCCTCGGCCATCACCCGGATCACCGGCTCGGTCCCGGACGGGCGGA
>CAZZZJ010000429.1:0-3673 GCA_964658355.1 Beijerinckiaceae bacterium | reverse complement strand
CGATCGATTCGTAGTCCATCGTCGCGCCCTTCTCGTAGCCGAAGATCACGGCGTGTTCGGGCTCGCCCGGAACGGTCGCGATGATCGCGGCACCAAGGCCGGGCTTGCCCCAATTCATCGCCGCATCCTTCCGGTAGACTGCGTTGACGCCCGCGGACAGGCCGGCCGCCAGGGAATGGGGCGCGTTGACGAGCCAGACGAAGTGTTCCGCCGGATCCTTGCCGAAATCCCGCCCGAGCTTGCGCCCCGTCATGCCCATGTCGTCGAGGAGGTCGCTCTCCCACGTCAACACCGGCACGGCGAGCGCCCGATAGCCGCCGAGCAGGTCGCGGCTGCGGATGTTCGAGGAGAGCAGCACGAGGTCGTAGCCCTGTCCCTGCGCCGCCGGATCGTACTGGCTTCCGAGCGTGACCCGGTATCCGCGCGTCTCGAGATGGGCCTTGATCGCGCGGTCGGCCTGGATCCGCGGGTTGTCCGGCTTGACGACGACCAGCACGTTGCGCGGCCTCTCCGCCCCCGCGGCGACGGTCGCCAGAGCCGCCGGCGCGAGCAGGCCCAGCAGGAAAGTCGCCCGTCTCACAGCTTCGCCGTGATCGTGGCCAGCACCGAGAGCGGTGCGCCGGGAGCGTTGTTGAACTGGTTGACCGGCTGTTCGATGTAGCGCCGGTCGGTGAGGTTGCGTGCATTGATCGAGAAGCGGGCGTGCTCGTCGATGTCGTAGAACACGGCCGCGTCGAGGCGCGCGTAGCCGCCGACGCTGAAGCTGTTGTTCAGGTCGCCCGTGCGCCGCCCGACATAGGTGATGCCGCCGCCGACGCTCCAGCCGCGGAGCGGACCGTCCTGGAACTGGTAGGTCGACCACAGGCTGGTGCTGAAGCTCGGCACGCCAATCAGCCGGTTGCCGATTGCGAAGGTCGTATCCTTGGTGATTCGCGCGTCGAGATGGCCGATGCTGGCGATGACCTTCCAGCCCGGCAGGATCTGGCCGGCGAGGTCGGCTTCGACGCCGTCCGAGCGCTGCTCGCCGGTGACCACCGAGAACCCGGTGTTGAGCGGATCGCTCGCGGCCACGTTCTGCCGGGTGATGCGGAAGGCCGCGGCACTCAGCGTCAGGTCGGGCGTGAGGTCGATGCGGCTGCCGACCTCGATCTGGTCGCCGGTCTCGGGCGCTGGGTTGGAGACATTGAGGATGTTGGCCGTCTGCGGTTTGAACGAGGTCGTGTAGCTCGCGTAGAGCGTCAACGGATCGAACGGCCGGTAGACGAGGCCGACGCGTGGCGAGGTGCCGGACAACTCCTGGTCCGGCGGCACGGTGCGCGAACTCGGCGTGCGGTTGAAGTAGAATTGCGTGCCGGTGTCGTATCGGACGCCGAGCAGCAGCTGCAGCCCGTAGCCGAGATCGATCTGGTCCTGGATGTAGAGGCCGTAGAGTTCGTTCCTCTGCCGAAGGTCGCCCTGGAGCGTGGTGCCGACGAGGGGCGCGCCGAACGTCGGGTTGAGGAAGCTGACCGAGGGATAGGCGGAGCTCTGCGTCGTGTAGGAGTGCCGATAGCCGTTGGTGTACTCGAACCCGACGAGCACGGTGTTGCGCAGGCCGAGCGCGTCGAATTTCGCGACCATCTCGGTCTGGCTGTCGATCGACGCGTAGGCGGAGCGGACCGCCGTCTCCCGCCGCGTCACGATGCTGTTGCCGTTGCTCAGTCCGGTGGCCCGCGTCGCGACGAGATCGAACGCACCGCCCTGCGCGCTGAAGACCTCGCGCAGGGTGATGTTCTCGTTGACGTCGTGCTCGATGCGGAGGACGCCGAAATTGGCCGTCGCGTTGTAGCGGCCGAAGGGCTCGCCGTAGTAGCGGCTGATGTTGTCGAGCGGCACGCGGCCGTTCCGGGCGATCAGGCCCTCGTCGTACTGGGAATCCTGCCGGGTGAACTCGCCAACGAACGACACGCGGGTGTCGGAGCTCGGGTTCCAGGCGAAGGCGGGCGCGACGAAGAAGCGGGAATTATCCCGGTCGCCGTAGTTGCGGAAGGTCGGGTCCGTCTGGGCCGCGAAGCTGATGCGGCCGGCCAGTCCCTCGACGCTCGGGATCGCGCTCGACACCGAGCCCTGCATCCGGCGGAAGCCGAAGCTGCCGCCTTGGATGCTCAGGTCGGCGGTCGGCGCGAAGCTCGGCTGCCGGGTGACGATGTTGATGAGGCCGCCGGGTTCGCCGCGGCCGAAGAGAACCGAAGCCGGTCCCTTCAGCACCTCGATACGCTCCACGTCGGCAAGATCGCGCTGGACCGTGTAGAAGTTGCTCGCCTGGTTCAGCAGGATGCCGTCGATGGCGTAGGTCTGGGTGTTGAAGCCGCGGATCACGTAGGATTCGGTGCGCCCCTGCAGGGTGCCGGCCGGTTGCACGTTGCTGACGTTCTGCAGCGCGTCGGTCAGGCGGACGTCCTGCTGATCGACGAGGACGTCCCGCGGCACCACCTGGACGGATTGCGGCGTGTCACGGAGTGCGGTGTCGGTACGGGTCGCCGTTCCCGAGCGCGTGGCGCGATAGCCGGCCACCGGCCCCCCGGCGCGCTCGACCCCGGCACCGGTAACGCTCAGCTCGGATAGGACGATCTCGTTCCCGGCGTCGTCGGCCTGAGCCTGGGCTTGGGCTTGGGCCGATGCGCCGATGCCCGTCGCCAATCCGAACACCGAGGCCGTCAAGCACACGCCAAGTCGATCTCGGACCGATTTCGTAATTCCGTCGGGCCGACCCATCGTTCTCGCTCGCGTTCAAACGTCCGAGGCTTGTCGCCTGTACGATCTTCTTGCGGGATGAAACGCGGGACTTGCAATGACCTGATCAATGAAAGCCACTTACCCGGCCAATATTTTGCCCGGCATCGCTAAAAAGGCAACATTCTCGATTTATAATACTTCAAATCTGCTGGTCGGGCAGGCTATTTCGACGCTTGTTTTCGATCGACCGCTCGGGTCCGCCCCGCCGGCGTCGTGGCACGGGCACCCTCGGTGCCGGCTTTGACGGACGAAGGACCCGGTCGACGCGGAGTGCGCGCGGCGCTCCGGGGATCATGGGGACAAGTCGTGCGCTGTTTCCCGGAGCACTGCCTTTGCACCGCACAAGGAACCATAACCTTGGCCGTGGGTTTCGTTCATGTCCCACTCAGCCCGGCTCGGGTTAGATCCCCGAAACGCTGGCTACTCAGGAGACCTTTCGTGCGCATTGCCCAGATCGCCCCGCTCTCGGAAGCCGTGCCGCCCAAGTTCTACGGCGGCACTGAGCGCGTCGTCAGCTGGATCACCGAAGAACTGGTCCGGCAGGGCCACGACGTGACCTTGTTCGCGAGCGGCGATTCGGAGACCTCCGCCAAGCTCGCCGCCTGCACGCCGGAAGGTCTGCGCCTGCTCGGCTACCGCGACCACACCGCAAGCCATCTCGCGATGCTGCACCAGGTCCATCGCCGGGCGCACGAGTTCGATATCCTCCATTTCCACATCGATCTGCTACAGTATCCGATGTTCGAGGATCTGAATTACAAGTGCATCACCACGATGCACGGTCGCCTCGACGTGCCGGACTTCATGCCGGTCTACAAGACCTTCACCGGCATGCCGCTGGTCTCGATCTCCGACAACCAGCGCGAGCCGATGCCGCCGAACGTGAACTGGCTGTCGA
>CAZZZJ010000428.1:0-3688 GCA_964658355.1 Beijerinckiaceae bacterium | reverse complement strand
ATCGTCGAGGCGGCGATCGTCAGCGCGAACTGCTTGTAGAACTGGCCCGAGATGCCGGGGATGAAGGCCGTCGGGATGAACACGGCGGCCAGCACCAGCGCGATGGCGAGGACGGCCGAGCCGACCTCGTCCATGGTCTTGTGCGCGGCCTCGCCCGGCGACAGCCCCTCCTCCATGTTGCGCTCGACGTTCTCGACCACGACGATCGCGTCGTCGACGACGATGCCGATGGCGAGCACCAGACCGAACAGGGTGAGGTTGTTCAGCGAGAACCCGAAGGCCGCCATCGCCGCGAAGGTGCCGACCAGCGAGACGGGGATCGCGATCACCGGGATCAGCGCCGTGCGCCAGCTCTGCAGGAAGACCAGGATCACGATCACCACGAGGCCGACCGCCTCGAACAGGGTCTTGTAGACCTCCTGGATCGATTCCTCGATGAACTCGGTCGGGTTGTAGGCGATGCGGTACTCGACGTCGGGCGGGAAGTTCTTCTTGAGGTTCTCCATCACCTTCTTGACGGAGGCCGCCGCGTCGAGCGCGTTGGTGCCCGGGCGCTGGAACGCGCCGATGCCCACCGCCGGCGTGGCGTTCAGGAAGGAGTTCGTCGTGTAGTCCTTCTGGCCCATCTCGGTACGGGCCACGTCCTTCACCCGGACGAGGCGACCGTTCGCCGCCTTGATGATGACGTCGGCGAATTCCTCGGGGGTCTGGAAACGCCCCTGCGACTGCACCACGAGCTGGAACGCCTCGCCGGTCTGGGCCGGCGGCGCGTTGAGGGCGCCGGCGGCGACCTGCACGTTCTGCTCCTGCAGGGCCGTGGTCACGTCGGTGGTGGAGAGGCCGTAGGCGGCGAGCTTGTTCGGGTCGAGCCAGATGCGCTCGGCATACTCGTTGCCGCCGAAGATCGTGATGTCGCCGACGCCGTCGAGGCGCAGCATCTCGTCGCGGATGTTCAGGTAGATGTAGTTGGCGAGGTAGTTCTGGTCGTAGGTCCGGTTCGGCGAGAGCAGGTGCACGACCAGCATCAGGTCGGGCGAGGCCTTGCGCACGGTGACGCCGAGGTTGCGCACGTCCGGGGGAAGGCGCGGCTGCGCCACCGAGAGCCGGTTCTGCACCAGCACGTTGGCGATATCGAGGTTGGTGCCGACCTTGAAGGTGACCGTGAGCAGCATGTTGCCGTCGTTGGTCGACAACGACGTCATGTAGAGCATGTTGTCGACGCCGTTCACCTCCTGCTCGATCGGGGTCGCGATCGTCGCGGCCACCGTCTCGGCGTTGGCACCGGGAAAGCTCGCACGCACGGTCACGGTCGGCGGCACGATCTCGGGATATTGCGAGACCGGCAGGCTCTCGTAGGCGACGAAGCCCAGGAGCAGGAAGATGATCGACGTGACCGACGCGAAGATCGGTCGATCGACGAAGAAATGGGCAAAACGCATCGGTCAAACCTCTGGGTCGCCGCTCCTCGCGGAGCCGGCGACCGGCGTCGTCGATGGCGCCGCACCGGTCGGGACCGGTGCCGCTCGTCCGCTCGAGGCGCGAAGACCCGGGGGTCTCGGACGGCCTCGGGTCTCGGGCCGCCTCAGGACTTGGTCGGCGGCAGCGTCGTCGATTCCGCCGTGACCTTGGCGCCGGGGCGAACGCGGGAGGTCCCGTTGACCACGATGGTCTCGTCGCCCTTCAGGCCGTCGCGGATCACGCGGTAGCCGTCGACCTTGGGGCCGAGCTTCACGTCCCTGGACGTCACGGTCCCGTCCTCGCCGACGATGTAGACGATCCGCTTGTCCTGGTTCGCCGCCACCGCCTCGTCCGGGATCAGGACGCCCTGGAAGGGCTTCGTCGCGGGCATCGAGACGATGCCGAACAGGCCCGGCTTGATGAAGCCGTCGGCGTTCTCGACCGTGGCGCGCAGCAGGATCGTGCCGGTGGAGGTGTCGACGCGGTTGTCCACGAAGTCGAGGGTTCCCTTCCGCGTCGGCTTGGCCTCACCCGAGAGGGAGATCAGGATCGGAACGCCCTTGCCGCGCTGGGTCTGGCCCATGCCGATTCCGAGCGAGCCCTGGTATTTCAGGAACGACTTCTCGTCGACGGTGAAGGAGAAGTAGATCGGATCGAGCGAGACGATGGTCGTCAGCATCGTCTGGTCGGTGATGACGATGTTGCCCTCGGTGACGAGGCGCTGGCTGATCCGTCCGTTGATCGGCGACTTCACCTCGGAGAAATCGTAGTTCAGCTGGGCGTTGCGCAACGCGGCCTCGGCGCTGTCCACGTCGGCCTGCGCCGTCTGCGAGGCCTGGCGGCGCTGATCGGTGACCTGCTCGGAGATGTTGCCGCCCTTCGACAGGGTCTGGGCGCGCTCGAGGTCGGTCTGCGAGAAGGACAGGCGGGCCTTGGCCGAGGTCAGCGAGGCCTGCGCCTGCTCGAGCGCCGCCTTGTAGGGGCGCCGGTCGATGATGAAGAGCACGTCGCCCTTCTTCACCGTGGCGCCGTCCATGAAGTTGATCTTCTCGAGATAGCCGGTCACCCGCGCCCGCACCTCGACGAACTCGATCGGATCGAAGCGGCCGGTATACTGGTCCTGCTCGATGATCTCGCGGACCACGGGCTTGGCCACCGTTACCTTCGGCGGCGGCCCGCCCGGCGCCTGGGCACGGGCCTGCGGCGCGGCGAGCGCCGCGGCGATCACGATGAGGCTTGCGAGCCGACGCTTGTACATGGATGGTTCCCCAGCAGCCCGCCACCTATTCCCCACGGCGCGCACAGGTTGTGCGGCGCCACACATGGCCTCGCCGCGCCGGACCGACCGAGGGGCAGAGACGGACCTATTCAATCGCTTCACCGGCCGCCGACCAATCGCGATAGCCGCCCTTGTAGTGTTCCGTGAGGCCGAGTCCGGTCGCCTGCATCGCGTTGAGCGCGTGGACCGAGCGCACCCCGGAGCCGCAGGAGAAGACCGGGCGGCGTCCGTCCGCTTCGATCAGCGCGGCGACCGCCGCCGGATCGAAGGCGGAGAGCGGATGCAGCACCGCGCCGGGGATGTGGCCGTTCTCGTATTCGTGCGGCTCGCGCACGTCGATCACCAGCATCGACTTGTCGGCGAGGCCCTGCTTGATCGCATCGCGGTCGAGGTCGACAACACGCATCGGTCGATTCCTTGGGTGGATTGCCGGCGCGCGGGCGCTGGGCTCGCGGGCTGACGCTTTTCCTTATTCGTCAGCCGGCCAGGGTGCAACATGCGGGGCGCGGACGGTGCGGCTCAGAGCGTGGCGAGCAGCGCCGCGACCCGCTCGAAATGTGCGCGCCAGGTGGGCGTGGCGTAACCGTCGAGGCGCCCGGCGAGCGTCTCGTGAAGCGTGGAAGCAGGCCGGCTCAGGTCCTCGACCGTGCGCATCCAGCCGAGACCGTCGAGGGGATCGAGGAGGGCGGCGAATCCCGCGCCGATCTCGCGGTGGACCGCGATGTCGGAGGCGACCACCGGCACGCCCGAGGCCGCCGCCTCGACGATCGGGATGCCGTAGCCCTCGGTGAAGGAGGGCATCAGCAGCGCCGTGCAGCTCCGCGTCAGCGCCGCCAGCCCGTGGGTCGAGAGCCCGGAGACTTCGACGACGTGCGGCTGGATCGCCTCGCAGCGCTCCAGCATGTCCACGACGTTCTCCGCCTCCCAGCCGCGGCGCCCGACGAGCACGAG
>CAZZZJ010000427.1:0-3698 GCA_964658355.1 Beijerinckiaceae bacterium | reverse complement strand
CGGTCCTGGCCGAGACGGCGCCGGACGTGGTCGTCACCGAGCTGTTCCCCTTCGGCCGCCGCGCCCTCGAAGCCGAATTTCTCGACCTCGTCGAGGCTGCGAGCCTGCAGCGCCCGCGGCCGCTGATCCTCGCCTCGATCCGCGACGTCCTCGTCGCGCCCGACAGGCCGGAGAAGATCCGCGCGGCCCATGCGCGGGTCGCCGCGTCCTACGATGCGGTGCTGGTGCACGGCGACCCCGCGCTGGTCGCCCTCGACGCCTCATGGCCGGTGGACGAGGGCCTGCGCGCAAAGCTGCGTTACACGGGGTACGTCGACGAGGCCGCCTCGTCGGTCGAGGATTCGGGCGCCCGCGCGGGCGTCCTGGTCTCGACGGGGTCGAGCGCGGCCGGCCTCAACCTCTGCCGCGCCGCGGCGGACGCCGCACGGCTGCGCCCGGACCTCGGCTGGCGCATCCTCGCCGGTCACGGGATCGCGGACTGCGAGATCGATGCCCTGAGCGCGAGACTTGCCGACGGCGTCCTGTCGCGGGCGCGACCGGATTACCGGGCATGGCTGGCCCGGGCGGCGGTCTCGGTGAGTGCCTGCGGCTACAACACCGCCGTCGACCTCCTCGTCACGCGGTCCCCGGCCGTGCTGGTTCCGTTCGCGGCCGGCGGCGAGACCGAGCAGACCCTGCGTGCCGAGCATCTCGCGGCTCAGGGCTCGGCCCGGATCGTCCCCGAGAGCGCCCTCTCCGCGGCGACCCTCATCGAGGCGGTCGAGGCCGCCCGGGCAGAACCCGCGCCGTGCGTTCACGGGATCGATCTTGGCGGGTCCGAGCGCACGGTCGCGATCGTGGAGGCCCTGCTCGCGGAGCGGCGCCGGAGCGTGCGCGCGGGAAAGACGCCGTTCGATCGCCTTCGCGCCGTTCTCGACCATGCCGGCGCTCGCGGCATCGACGTTCCGGTCTGGTGGCGCGACGACGATGCCGTCGCCGCGACGCCGGCCTTGGACCGCCTGCTCGCCCTCGCGGAGGCCGTGGACGCCCCCCTTCTCGTCGCGGCGATCCCGGCGGGCATCGTGCCGTCGCTGGCCGCGCGCCTCGGCGACGCGCCACGGGTCAGCCTCGCGGTGCACGGACTGGCGCACGCCAACCATGCCGCGACCGGCAGCAAACCCTCTGAGTTCGGCGCCGACAGGCCCCTGGGCCTGGCGGCCGCGGATGCGGCGGAGGGCCTCCGGCTGGCGCGAGAGCGCCTCCAAGCGACGTCGCTTCTGCCTGTCTTCGTGCCGCCGTGGAACCGTCTCGCGCCCGAACTCGCAGCAACCCTGCCCGATCTCGGCTATCTCGGGCTGTCTTCGGTTCGCGGACCGGCAGTGCCCGGCCTGATCAGGGCCGACGTCGCGTTCGATCCGATCGACTGGCGCGGCACGCGATCGCTCGCCGACCCGGTCCGGCTGATCGAGGCCCTGGGCCGGACCATCGCGCAGGATCGCGACCGTCCGATCGGGCTCCTCACCCACCACCTCGCCCACGACGCCGCGATCTGGGATTTCCTCGACGCGTTGTTCACGGTCCTGTTCCGGCATCCGGCGGTGACGATCCGCGACCCGCGGTATCTGTTCCGGCCGCCGGCGGTGGACGAGGCGGTGTCGGCGTGCTGGACTCGCGCCGCAGACGAGCCCGCGAGGATCGCTTGAGCCCGCTCCTGTCCATCCAGAACCTGCAGGTCGATTTCGGCGGCCACGGAGCCCCGTTCCGCGCCCTGCACGACCTCTCCCTCGACGTGATGCGCGGGCGGACGCTGGCGCTGGTCGGCGAATCGGGGTCGGGCAAGTCGGTGACCGCGCAGGCGATCCTGCGCATCCTGCCCCGGGTGGCCACGATCAGCCGCGGCCGAATCCTGTTCGACCGTCCGGAGGGGGTGACCGACATCGCGGCGCTTCCCCCCGACGGGCCGGCGATGCGTGCGATCCGCGGCGCCGGCATCGCCATGATCTTCCAGGAGCCGATGACCTGCCTGTCGCCGCTCCATACGATCGGCGATCAGGTCGGCGAGGCGCTCCGCATCCACGCGAACGCCACCCGCGCCGAGGCCGACGCGCAGGCCAGGGACGCCTTCGCCCGCGTCGGCTTTCCCGACCCGGCGCGTGCGCTCCACACATACCCGTTCGAGCTCTCGGGCGGCCTGCGCCAGCGCGCGATGATCGCGATGGCGCTGATTCTCAAGCCGGCCCTGCTGGTGGCCGACGAGCCGACAACGGCCCTGGACGTCACGACGCAGGCCCAGATCCTCGCGCTGCTGACCCGGCTGCAGGACGAGACCGGGATGTCGATCCTGCTGATCACCCACGATCTCGGCGTCGTCGCCAACATGGCCCACGACGTGGCGGTGCTCTATCGCGGTCGCCTCGTCGAGGCGGGTGCGCGCGAGACGGTGATGCGCGCCCCCGGACACCCCTATCTCAAGGCGCTGCTCCACGCCGTGCCGCGCTTCGACATGGCTCCGGGCGAGCGCCTGACCCCGATCCGCCCGGCCAGGGCGGTGATCCCGCCGGTTCGCAAGACCATCGCGATCGACGGCCCGGTCCTGCGGGTCGAGGGCGTCTCCAAGTCCTTCACCCTGCGCTCGGGGCGGTTCGGTGGAAAGCCGCGGATCGTGCGGGCGGTCTCCGACGTGTCGCTCGACCTCGCGCCCGGCACGACGCTGGGCCTCGTCGGCGAGTCCGGTTCGGGCAAGACCACCGTGTCGAAGATGGTGATGCGCGCGCTCGTCCCCGATTCCGGGCGTGTGTGGTTCGATGACGGCGGCGGTCCGCGCGATGTGCACGCCCTCGCCAGCGACGACCTGTTCGCCTATCGCCGCGCCGTGCAGTTCGTGTTCCAGGACCCCTACGCGTCGCTCGATCCGCGCATGACCGTGCGCCAGATCCTGACCGAGCCGATGGAGATCCACGGGGTCGCGACGCGGCAGCGCCGGGCGCGGGCCGAGGCGCTCATGGCGATGGTCGGGCTCGAGCCCGGCGCGCTCGCACGCTATCCGCACGCCTTCTCCGGCGGGCAGCGCCAGCGCATCGGGATCGCCCGTGCGCTCGCGCTGGAACCGAGGATGCTGGTGCTCGACGAGCCTGTCTCGGCGCTGGACGTCTCGGTCCAGGCCCAAATCCTGAACCTGTTGAAAGATTTGCAGGGCGCCCTCGGCCTGTCCTACCTCATCGTCTCCCACAATCTCGCAGTGATCGACTACATGGCGGATACCATCGCGGTGATGTGCCGGGGGCGGATCGTGGGGCAGGCTCCGAAGGCCGCCCTGTTCCGCAACCCGGTCCATCCCTATACCCGGGCGCTGCTCGCGGCCGTGCCCGATCCGAGCCTCGACCATCCGCTCGATTTCTCCGCCGTGACCGGCGACCATTCCGATCCCGCCCGCTGGCCGGAGCCGTACCGGCTGGCCCCGGACGAGGCGGGCCACATGGTCGAGATCGAGCCGGGCTATTTCGTCCGCCACGGACTGGCCGACGCACGGCAGGCCGCATGAGCGCTCCCCGCCCCTCCCGCACGCTGGAGCGTCTTCGCCGCCGCGTGCTCGCGCCGTTCTTCGACCGGCTCGGCTACGACCTTGTGCCGGCCGCCCCGGACTGGTCGCACCGGCCGACCTCGGCGCGCGACGTCGACCTTCTGCTCATGTCCGCAGCGGACAGCCTGGAGCGCGACCT
>CAZZZJ010000426.1:0-3701 GCA_964658355.1 Beijerinckiaceae bacterium | reverse complement strand
GACCTTGGCCTGCTGGCTCGTGGAGTTCACGATCGCCGAGCCGGGCTTCATGTGCTGGACCGCCGCCTGGCACAGGTAGTACATGGCGAAGACGTTGGCGCGGAACGAGCCCTCGAGGTCCTCGGCCGTCACGTCGTCGAGCCCGTCGTTGACGGTCTGCGCCGCCGCGTTGTTGACCAGGATGTCGAGGCGCCCGAATTCACCGACCGTGCGCGCGACGAGGTCGCGGCAATGGGCCTCGTCGCGCAGGTCCCCCGGCAGCAGCAGGGCGCGGCGGCCGGCCCGCTCGACCCAGCGCGCGGTCTCCTCGGCATCGATCTGCTCGACGGGCAGGTAGGCGATCGCCACGTCCGCCCCTTCGCGGGCATAGGCGATCGCCACCGCCCGGCCGATGCCGGAATCGCCCCCGGTGATCAGGGCGACGCGATCCGTCAGCAGCCCCTTGCCGACGTAGCTGTGCTCGCCGTGATCGGGGGCAGGCGTCATCTTCGCGGAGAGACCGGGCCGCTCCTGCTGCTGGTCGCCGGGGAAGGGGGGCCGGGGTCCGGCCTGTCGGGGATCGTCGGTCATGGCTGCCTGCTGTCGGTGTCGCGTCCCATCCAGGTAGGGCGCGGCGTCGGCCACGGACCCGCGACCCGATGACCGGAGCGAGCGACCGCAGCACCCGCTCAGATCGCCAGCCCGAGCTGCATCGGCTCCCCGGTGTCGCCGTGATCGAGGGCGGAGAGCGAGACGCCGAGCAGCCGCACGCTGCGTCGGAGCGGGCGCAGGTCGCGCAGCAGGCCGAGGCTGATCGCCTCCAGGCCGGCGCGGTCGCCGACGGGCGACGGCAGCGAGCGCGCCCGCGTGACCTGCGAGAAGTCCGAGAACTTCACCTTCAGGGTCACGGTGCGGCCGCGCAGCCCCTTCGCGGCGCAGGCGGCCGCGACCTTGTCGAGAATCGGCACAAGGCGCTCGGCGAGGACGTCGAGGTCGGCGCTGTCGTCGGAGAACGTGTTCTCGGCGCCGATCGACTTCCGGATGCGGTGCGCCCGCACCGGGCGCTCGTCGATGCCGCGCGCCACGCCGTGATAGTAGGGCGCCGAACTGCCGAAGACGGCGACCAGCTCCTCCAGGGAGCGGGCCTTGAGGTCGCGGCCGGTGAGGATGCCGAGGCGGCGCATCTTGGCTTCCGTCACCGGGCCGACGCCGTGGAAGCGGCCGATGGCGAGGTCCTCGACGAAGGCCGGGCCCATCTCCGGCGTGATCACGAACAGCGCGTCGGGCTTGCGGTAGTCGGAGGCCACCTTGGCGAGGAACTTGTTGTAGGAGACGCCGGCCGAGGCCACGAGCCCGGTGCGCTCGCGGATCGCGGCGCGGATCGCGCGGGCGACGGCGGTGGCGGTCGGCAGGCCCTGCAGGTTCTCGGTGACGTCGAGATAGGCCTCGTCGAGCGAGAGCGGCTCGATCAGCGGCGTGTGCTCGGAAAACACCGCCCGGATCTCGTCGGAGATGCCGCGGTAGACCTCGAAGCGCGGGCGCACGAACACGAGGTCCGGGCAGAGCCGGCGCGCCGTCACCGAGGGCATCGCCGAGCGCACCCCGAACACCCGCGCCTCGTAGCTCGCCGCCGCCACCACCCCGCGCTCGCGGGAGCCGCCGACCGCGACCGGCCGACCGCGCAGGGCGGGGTCGTCGCGCTGCTCGACGGAGGCGTAGAACGCGTCCATGTCGATATGGATGACTTTTCGCACCGGGGCGGTCACGACGCTGTCCCGTTCTGCGATCCGGCCGCACGGCCAGCGCGGACGGATCGATGTTCGATCTTTGTTCCGATCATTCCCGAGCGCGGCGGTGAGTTCAACCCAGCGTGGCGCCGCCGTCCACCGGACAGCGCGCGATCGACGGCGTCGGCAAAGGCTTTGTTAACCGTCCCGTCCGATGGTCGCGGCATGGTCGTCCGTCGCCGCGTCAGAATGGTCGTGTTGCCTCTCAGCCTCTGGACCCTGTCCGGGCTGGTGGTGGGCTACTTCGTGTACCAGGCCGAGAACGGCAACCGCGGCCTGGAGGCCAAGCGCGCCCTCAAGATCCAGGCCTACGGGCTCACCCGGGAACTCGCGGCCGCGAAGGCGGAGCGGGCGACCTGGGAGCATCGCGTCGCGCTGCTGCGCAGCGAGCAGATCGACCGGGATCTGCTCGAGGAACGCGCCCGCGTGGTCCTCGGCCGGGTGCATGCCAACGACGTGGTCGTCATCGATCCCTGAGCGCAGGCTCCGCGAGCCTCGCGGCAGGCTCCGGCCCGGCCCGTACGCGGCCGCCCGAGCGCCCTGACAACCGCGGACGCCTGTCAGAACGTCGGCTCTCGCATTCCGATGCTTCGTGTCCTAAACCGTGAGGGAACAGACGCAATCACGGGAGCACGCCGATGGATGCCGCGAAAGATGCGGGGCAGCCCAACCCTGCCGCGGAAGCGCCGGAGGCCGTGGCGTCCGAGCACCAGCCCGCTCCGAACGCGCCGCAATTCACCCGCGAGGAAGACCTCCACGCCTATCACCAGATGCTTCTGATCCGCCGCTTCGAGGAGAAGGCGGGACAGCTCTACGGGATGGGCCTGATCGGCGGGTTCTGCCACCTCTACATCGGCCAGGAAGCGGTCGTCATCGGCATGCAGATGGCCTCGGTCGACGGGGACCAGGTCATCACCGGCTACCGCGACCACGGCCACATGCTCGCCTGCGGCATGGACCCCAAGGGCGTGATGGCCGAGCTCACCGGCCGCCGCGGCGGCTACAGCCGCGGCAAGGGCGGCTCGATGCACATGTTCAGTCGCGAGAAGCAGTTCTTCGGCGGGCACGGCATCGTCGGCGCGCAGGTCTCGCTCGGCACCGGCCTCGGCTTCGCCGACGCCTACCGCAAGAACGGCAAGGTCAGCCTGACCTACATGGGCGACGGCGCGGCCAACCAGGGCCAGGTCTACGAGAGCTTCAACATGGCGCAGCTGTGGAAGCTGCCCGTGGTCTACGTGATCGAGAACAACCGCTACGCCATGGGCACCTCGGTCGCCCGCGCCTCCGCCCAGACCGACTTCTCGAAGCGCGGCATCTCGTTCGGCATCCCCGGCGAGCAGGTCGACGGGATGGACGTGCGCACGGTGCGGGAAGCCGCGCAGCGCGCGATCGCGCATGCCCGGACGGGCGAGGGGCCGTACATCCTGGAGATGCAGACCTACCGCTATCGCGGCCACTCGATGTCCGACCCGGCGAAGTACCGCTCGAAGGACGAAGTCTCGAAGATGCGCGACGAGCACGACCCGATCGAGATGGTGCGCAAGCGCCTGATCGAGCTGCACGGCGTCGCCGAGGCGGACCTGAAGGCCACCGACGCCAAGGTCCGCGAGACCGTCAACGACGCCGCCGAGTTCGCGACCCACGATCCCGAGCCGGATCCGTCCGAGCTGTGGACCGACATCCTGCTGGAAGCGCGCGCCTGAGGGCGCGCCGCCTTCCGCGACGACCCCGTTCCAAGGCCGCCCCGCCCGCCTCACCGATCAGAGACCATCCATGGCGACCGACATCCTGATGCCCGCCCTGTCTCCGACCATGGAGGAGGGCAAGCTCTCCAAATGGCTCAAGAAGGAGGGCGACGCGATCAAGTCCGGCGACGTGCTCGCCGAGATCGAGACCGACAAGGCGACCATGGAGGTCGAGGCGATCGACGAGGGC
>CAZZZJ010000425.1:2039-3705 GCA_964658355.1 Beijerinckiaceae bacterium | reverse complement strand
TGAAGGAGCGGCTGTTCGGCCTGACCAACGAGCAGGGCAACCACGGCGAGGACGTCAAGGAGGTCTACCACTACCTCGACGCGGTCCCGAGCCACGCCTACCTCAAGTTCCTCTACCGCTACCCGCAGGCCGCCTACCCCTACGAGGATCTGGTGCGCGAGGGCCTGCAGCGCAGCCGCGAGGTTCCGGAGTTCGAGATCGAGGATACCGGCATCTTCGAGGCGTCGCGCTTCTTCGACGTGACCGTGGAATACGCCAAGTCGGACGTCGACGACGTCCACGCCACGATCACGGCGACGAACCGGGGCGAGGAGGCCGCCGACCTCCACCTCGTGCCGCAGCTCTGGTTCCGCAACACGTGGTCGTGGCGAGACGACGCCGCGCAGCCGCGCCCGTGGATCGCGCGGCACCCGGAGGGCGGGGTCGCCTGCGAGCACCCGCGCCTCGGCCGCTACCGGCTGGCCTTCGACGGCGAGCCCGAGGTGCTGTTCTGCGAGAACGACACCAACCTGCGCCGACATGCCGGGCAGCCCGAGGCCGAAGGCCCGTTCAAGGACGGGCTCCACGCGGCGATCGTCGAGGGCGACGCCTCGGCGGTCCGCCGCGACGCCGGGACCAAGCTCGGCCTGCACTATGCGTTGCGCCTCGAACCGGGCGAGACCCGGCGGGTGCGCCTTCGGCTCTCCGCGGGAACGATGGCGCGCGCCGTCGACGCGGACGACGCGGTCCGCACCCGGCGCATCGCCGAGGCCGACGCCTTCTACGACGACCTTCAGGACGGCATCGCGGACACGGAGTCCCGTGCGATCTTCCGGCAGGCGGCGGCCGGACTGATCTGGTCGAAGCAGCTCTATTCCTACGACGTGCGGCGCTGGCTCACGGGCGATCCGCTCCAGCCGGTGCCGCCGCGGGAACGCGACGGCGGCCGCAACACCCAGTGGCGCCACTTCGCCGCCTCCGACGTGCTCTCGATGCCCGACACCTGGGAGTACCCGTGGTTCGCCGCCTGGGACCTCGCCTTCCACTGCCTGCCGCTGGCGCTGCTCGACCCGGACTTCGCCAAGAAGCAACTCCTGCTGCTGACGCGCGAATGGTACATGCACCCCAACGGCCAGCTCCCGGCCTACGAGTGGGAGTTCTCCGACACCAACCCGCCGGTCCACGCCTGGGCGACCTACAGGGTGTTCGAGATCGACCGCGACCGGCGCGGCGGCCGTGGCGACCTCGCCTTCCTCGAAGGCGTCTTCCACAAGCTCCTGATCAACTTCACCTGGTGGGTGAACCGCAAAGATGCCGGCGGCCGCAACGTGTTCCAGGGCGGCTTCCTCGGGCTCGACAACGTCGGCGTGTTCGACCGCTCACGCCCGCCCCCCGGCTTCGGCATGGTGCACCAGGCCGACGGCACCGCCTGGATGGCGATGTACGCGCTCAACATGATGCGCATCGCCCTTGAACTCGCGTTGCACAACGACGTCTACGAGAGCACCGCCTCGAAGTTCTTCGAACATTTCCTCCTCATCGCCGAGGCGATGACCGACATGGGCGGCGAGGGCTTCGGCCTCTGGGACGAGGAGGACGAGTTCTACTACGACGAGGTCGACATTCCCGGCGGCGGGATGCTCCCCTTGCGCGTCCGCTCCATGGTCGGGCTCGTGCCGCTCTTCGC
>CAZZZJ010000425.1:0-1939 GCA_964658355.1 Beijerinckiaceae bacterium | reverse complement strand
GCGGGATGCTCCCCTTGCGCGTCCGCTCCATGGTCGGGCTCGTGCCGCTCTTCGCCGTGGAGGTGATCGAACCCTCGGTGCTCCAACGCCTGCCGGACTTCGCCCGCCGTCTGAATTGGCTGCTGGAGAACCGCCCGCACCTCGCCTGCCTCGTCTCGCGCTGGGACGAGGGCGGCGTCGGTGACCGCAAGCTGCTGTCGCTGCTGCGCGGCCACCGGATGAAGGCGCTGCTGCGCCGCATGCTCGACGAGGCCGAGTTTCTCTCGCCCTACGGCGTGCGCTCGCTCTCGAAGTCCCATGGCGCGCAGCCCTACGTGCTCAACCAGTTCGGGGCCGCCTTCACGGTGCGCTACGACCCGGCCGATTCGTCCTCGAACATGTTCGGCGGCAACTCGAACTGGCGTGGGCCGGTGTGGATGCCGACGAACTACCTGATCATCGAGGCGCTTCGCCGCTTCCACGCCTATTACGGCACCGATTTCCTGGTGGAGTTCCCCACGGGCTCAGGCGCGATGTGCACGCTGGCCGCCATCGCCGACGCGCTGCAGGAGCGGCTGATCGGCCTGTTCGCCAAGGACGCGGACGGCCGCCGCCCCACGGACGGCGACCGTGCGCCGATCCCGTCGGCGGAGGGCGCCGAGGAGGCCCTGCTGTTCCACGAGTTCTTCGATGGCGACACCGGCCGGGGCCTGGGCGCCTCGCACCAGACCGGCTGGACCGCGCTGATCGTCAATCTGCTGCACCACCGCGCGCAGCGGGACAGGGGGTAGCAGTGGAGGGGGGGCGTACCCCGACGCAAAAGACGCGCACGAAGGGCGTCTGGCTCACACCTCCCACTGCCAGAACACCGAACTGGCGAACGAAAACACCGTCTCGTCGTGCTGGTTGATGCCGACATTGTCGGCGAAGGCTAGGCCCCAGCCGGGGCGGGAGGCGGAGGCGCGCTTGTCGGTGAGGGTGGTGGCGTAGCGGATCGTGTCGCCGGCATAGACGGGTTTCAGCCAGCGCATGTCGCGAAAGCCGGGGGACGGGCCGGTCGCCGGGGCCGGCCCGTGGGCGGCGGTGTGAGCGTGGTCGCGCGCGCGGGTCGCGAGCAGGCGCTTCATGTAGGCGGCGGCCGTGTGCCAGCCCGAGGCGCACAGGCCGCCGAAATGCGTGGCCTTGGCGGCCTCCGGATCGGTGTGGAACACCTGCGGGTCGTAGGCGCGGCCGAACGCCATGATCACCTCCGCCGAGAAGGCATAAGGACCGAGATCGCGGGTCGCGCCGATCGCGGCATCCTTCAGGAACGGCAGGATCTCGGCATCGTCCGGCTCGTCCGGGGCCGCCGTGATCGCGGTCTCGACGATTCGCGGCGGCAGGGGTTCGGCCCCGCGGCGAGCGAGCATCACAGTGAAGCGTTGCGTCATCACCGCATCGCCCCGGCCGTTCTCCAGGGTGAGCAGGCAGGCGGCAAAGCCCCGGTCGGGTTTCGAGGCCGAGGCGCGGGTCTCCTCGACGTGCATCGACACCCTGAGAGAATCACCCGGCAGAACGGGCTTGAGCCAGCGCAGTTCGGTGATGCCGGGAGATCCGAGCGAGGAATGGCCGCCCATCGGCCCGGCCTGCAACAGCCGCATGCCGAGGGAGGCGGTATGCCAGCCGGACGCGATCAGCCGGCCGGCGAAGGTCTTCTCGGCGAGCCCCTCGTCGAGGTGGAAGGGCTGCGCGTCGAACTCCCGGGCGAAGGCGACGATCTCGTCGCGTGTCACCGTCAGCGGCTCGCTGGTGCGAACCTGACCGGCGGTGAAATCCTCGAAGTGGAGGCCGGACATGGGCGCGCCTCAGTTGGCGAAGCGGAAGTGCAGCACGTCCCCGTCCTGCACCAGGTACTCCTTGCCTTCCAGCCGGAGCTTGCCGGCATCGCGCGCACCCGACTCGCCCTTGAGCGTGGTGTAGT
>CAZZZJ010000424.1:0-3706 GCA_964658355.1 Beijerinckiaceae bacterium | reverse complement strand
GGCGATCGCCCGGATCGAGCCGGGCGCGCTTGATCAGCTGCTCCACCCGACCATCGACCCGAAGGCCGAGCGCAAGGTGATCGCGCAGGGGTTGCCGGCCTCGCCCGGCGCCGCCACCGGCGAGATCGTGTTCAACTCCGAGGACGCCGAGACCCTGCGCAAGGCCGAGCGCAAGTGCATCCTCGTGCGCATCGAGACTTCGCCGGAAGATATCCACGGGATGCACGCTTCCGAGGGCATCCTGACGACGCGCGGCGGCATGACCTCCCACGCGGCGGTGGTCGCCCGCGGCATGGGCAAGCCCTGCGTGTCCGGCGTCGGCTCGATCCGGATCGACTACAAGGCGCAGACGATGTCGGTGGGCGGCGTGACGCTGAAGGCCGGCGACCGCATCACCATCGACGGCTCCACGGGGCAGGTGCTCCAGGGCGAGGTGAAGATGCTGGCGCCCGAGCTGTCGGGCGATTTCGCCACCCTGATGGGCTGGGCCGACACCTACCGCACCATGAAGGTGCGCGCGAACGCCGACACCCCGACCGACGCCCGCACCGCCCGCGACTTCGGCGCGGAGGGGATCGGCCTGTGCCGCACCGAGCACATGTTCTTCGAGGGCGACCGCATCATCGCGGTGCGCGAGATGATCCTGGCGGACGACGCCGAGGGGCGCCGCGCGGCGCTCGCCAAGATCCTGCCCTACCAGCGCAAGGACTTCCTGGAGCTGTTCACGATCATGTCGGGCCTGCCCGTCACGATCCGCCTGCTCGACCCGCCGCTGCACGAGTTCCTGCCGCATTCGGACGCCGAGGTGAAGGAGGTGATGGACGCCACCGGCATCGCGGAGGACAAGATCCGGCACCGGATGCGCGAACTCTCCGAGTTCAACCCCATGCTCGGCTTCCGCGGCTGCCGCCTGGCCATCGCCTTCCCCGAAATCGCGGAGATGCAGGCCCGCGCCATCTTCGAGGCCGCCGTCCAGGCGGCGGAGGAGACCGGCGCGCCGGTCACCCCCGAGGTGATGGTGCCGCTGGTGTTCTCGCGGGCCGAGTTCGACATCGTGAAGGCGCGCATCGACGCCACCGCCAAGGCGGTCTCCCAGGAGACCGGCAAGGCGATCGGCTATCAGGTCGGCACGATGATCGAGTTGCCGCGCGCCGCGCTCAAGGCCAACGAGATCGCGGTGACGGCGGAGTTCTTCTCCTTCGGCACCAACGACCTGACGCAGACCGCGCTCGGCATCTCGCGCGACGACGCGGCGACCTTCCTCGGGCCCTACACGCAGAAGGGCATCCTCGCCGCCGACCCGTTCGTGACCATTGACCAAGAAGGCGTCGGCGAACTGGTGCGGATCGGCGTCGAGCGCGGCCGCTCGGTCCGCCCCGACATCAAGCTCGGCATCTGCGGCGAGCACGGCGGCGACCCGGCCTCGATCGGCTTCTGCCAGGAGGTCGGCCTCGACTACGTCTCGTGTTCGCCCTACCGCGTGCCGATCGCGCGGCTGGCCGCCGCGCAGGCCGCCCTGGGGAAGGTCTCGGCGAAGGAAGGCTGAAGAGCGTTCGAGCGCCGACCTGCCGATTTCAGCGCGGGGGCCTTCTCCTGCCCGGTGACACATGCTCCCCGTCGTCCCCGGCTCCGCTGCGCAGCCCCGGGACGACGGAAACGGACCGATCAGGGCCGATCGCCCTCGGCTCCGATGAGATGATCATCATGGCCACGACCGAAGACGGGCCGCCGTCAGCGCCTCCGGCGACCCTGCGTTAACCGAGCGCAGAAAATCGGCGAAAATAACGGAACCGGGCCGGCGAACCTCTGCCGTAGGGCCGCGTTGGATGCTAGTGGCGGACCGAGTGCGCGTGAGCGACCGGCGGTTCGACCGGACGTCAGTCATCCGCGGGAACGCCGGCCATGAACGACTCGTCCTCTTCACAGCTGTATCTCGGGGAAAACCCCTGCGCCGTGCCGATTCCGAAGGCGGTCGCGCGGGCGTATCTCTGGCTCGTCGGCGCGGGCACACTCGTCGGGGTTCTGGTCTTCGCCGTGGCGTCTCAGAGCAGCCTCGACGCCGCCCGCATCGCGGGTTCGGAGGGCGGATACGCCGCGACCCTCCTCTCGGCCATGACCGTCACGCAAGGCCGTCGCCTGCCCTGACGGGTCGGCGACGAACGCGACCGATCTTCCTCAGCGACTGCCGGGAACGGCCCGGGTCGCCGAGCCCGTGAAGCGCGCGGCCGTGAGGTCGTCGCCGGGGCTGCGGCGGCCGAAGCGCGTCGTCACCGTGTCGGGCGAGGCGCCGACGACGGAGGCGGGTGTCGCCTCGGTCCGGGCACGCGTCTGCGCCACGCGGATGGGGGCGATGCGGCTGGCCGGATAGACCGCGTCGGAATCGGTCGAGACGGCGGCGAACAGTGCGCGCAGCTGCGCCTTGGAATCCGCGTCGGCCGGAACGAGGACGTTGACGGCGCGGGTCGGCGCGGGACGCTCGGCGACGGCGGCGAGACTCGCCATGCCGACATTGCCGAGGCCGGCGAGTTGCGCCGGACGTGGCGGCGGCAGGGGCATCGCCAGCGCGGCGGCCGCGACCGCGGTTGCGAATTCAGCGGGTCGACGCGGCGGCAGCGGGGCCGCCACGGTGGAGATCAGCGCAGCGTCGACAGCCTCGGCGGGTTTCGACGCCACCGGCTCGGCGGTGAGCAGCGCCTTCGCGTCGCGCTGGTCGCGGCGCAGCATCGCCTCGCGGAGCGCGCTGTCGGCTGCGGGCGCCGACGGGGCGGCATAGGCCAGGGCCGCGCGGGTTCCGACGCCGTCATCCGGATCGGCGCTCGCCACTGCGACCACCGGTTTCGGTTTTCCGCGCGCCGCCGTGACGGGCGCCGGGGCCGGGTCGCTGCGGCTGCCGAACAGGCCGGCGAGGAACCCGACGAGGCTCGGGCCTTCCTCCTCGTCGGCGGAGGCGATCTGCGACGAAACGCCGAGCACCGTGCCGCCGCGGGCCAGGATCTCGGCGCGGGCCTCCTCGTAACGCGGGAACGGCCGGTTGTCGGTCGCCAGATGCACGGTCTTGCCGTCGGGGAACAGGCGGGCGAGCTGGTCGTGGCTCATCCGCGGCCACATGCGGACCGAACCCACGTCGAGATGGACGAAGGGCGAGCCGGCATGCGGATACCAGCCGACCCCGCCGCGCTGCATCTGCAGCCCGACGGCGCGGATGTCGTCGATCGAGACGCCCGGCAGATAGAAGTCCATCGCCTTGCCGAGCATGTGCTGGCTGTACTCGGCCACCGCCTTCGAGCGACGGCGCAGCATCGCGTTGGTGCCGGGCGAGCGATAGGCCGAGACCACGTGGATCGGCTCGGACGCGCCGACCTGCCGATAGGCCTCCCACACCGTGTCGAACAGGCGCGGGTCCATCTTGGTCGGCTCGTCGATGCGCCAGTCGCGCAGGAGCCAGTTCAATTGCTCCAGGGCCGCGCGGTCGTAGCGCCCGTCGCGCTTGAACGTGATGGTCGCGCTTTCCTTGGTGTGGGTGTGGAAGATCGTGAGAGACCGGGTGTCGCCGTTGGCGACCGCATCCTGCGTGCCGGTGGTGCCGGCCGCCAGCGCCAGCAGCATGCCGGAGAGGCCGAGGAGGATGCGCCGAAGACGCGAGGGCCGGGGCGTCGTCAGGCTCGGCGTCGGCACGATCGTCTCACCCCTCGGACGCGACCCGCGT
>CAZZZJ010000423.1:0-3708 GCA_964658355.1 Beijerinckiaceae bacterium | reverse complement strand
ATCATGCGCAACGCCTTCTACAGCGTGCATCGCAAGCACGCCCGCGAGGTCGCCGACAGCGACGGCGATCACGCCGCGCGCCTGACGAGCCTGCCCGAGCAGGGCGGCCATCTCGACCTGCAGGACGTGCAGGCCGCCCTCGCACGCCTGTCTGCACCGATGCGCGAGGCTCTGATCCTCGTAGCCGTCGAGAACGTATCCTACGAGGAAGCGGCCGCGATCTTGAATTGCCGGATCGGCACGGTGAAGAGCCGGGTCTGGCGCGCCCGCGACCAGCTCGCACACATGCTGGGCTATACCGGCGCGGAGATCGGGGCGGACCACCTCACCCTGTCGGCCATCGGCGAGGGTGGCCTCGGCGTCGGGGCCTGATGCCGTTTCCCCGGCGCCCCTGAAACGGGGCTCCGCGCTGCTCCGCCATCCCCGGTCACCCGTTCCGCTTCTCGGTCCGCCCGCGCCGATCCGGCGCAGTCTGGAACGGATCGAATCGACTCGCCTGGCGTTCCCGTTGCGACACCGACTCGCGGGCACCCCCTCGCCCGCACCACAGCCGCCGGCAGCGCCGGCCGCACGGGACAGCGAGCAATGACGGACAAGATCCAAGACGGCGGCTTCGCGCTGACGCGTCGGACGCTGGTGGAAGGCTGCGCGGTCGCGGCGGCGGCCACCGGATTCGGTATCCCGGCATCGCCCGCCTTCGCCGCGGCGCCGGGCGACCCGGCACCGCAGATGATGCCGCTGCGGCTGACGGTGAACGGGACGGCGCACGACCTGACCCTGGACACGCGCACGACGCTGCTCGACGCGTTGCGCGAGCATCTCGATCTCAACGGCTCCAAGAAGGGCTGCGATCACGGCCAATGCGGTGCCTGCACGGTGCTGGTGGACGGTCGCCGGATCAATTCCTGCCTGACGCTCGCCGCCATGCACGAGGGCGATGCGATCACCACCATCGAAGGGTTGGGCACCGAGGAGAAGCTTCATCCGCTCCAGGCCGCCTTCCTGCAGCATGACGGCTTCCAGTGCGGCTACTGCACGCCCGGCCAGATCTGCTCCAGCGTCGGCATGCTCGCGGAAGCGAAGGCCGGTTGGCCGAGCCACGTCACCGAGGACCTCGTCGGCAAGGCCGCGTTCACGGATGCGGAGATCCGCGAGCGGATGAGCGGCAACCTCTGCCGCTGCAGCGCCTATCCGAACATCGTCGCCGCGATCCGCGAAGTCGCGGATTCGTCGGCCGGCACCGAACTCTAAAGGCGGGCGCGATGAAAGCCTTCACCTACGAACGGCCCTCCACCGTGCAGGACGCCGCACGCCTCGCGACCGAGCGGCCGAACGCCAAGTTCATCGCCGGGGGCACCAACTTGCTCGACCTGATGAAGCTGCAGATCGAGACGCCTGCGACCCTGATCGACGTCAACCGGCTGCCGCTTGATCACGTCGAGGATACGCCGGACGGCGGCCTTCGCATCGGGGCTCTGGTCCGCAATTCCGATCTCGCGGCGAACCCGCGGGTGCGGAAGGATTACGCGGTTCTGAGCAAGGCCCTGCTCGCGGGCGCCTCCGGGCAGCTCCGCAACAAGGCCACCACCGCCGGCAACCTGCTCCAGCGCACCCGGTGCTACTATTTCTACGACACGTCGAAGCCCTGCAACAAGCGCGAGCCAGGTTCGGGCTGTTCGGCGATCGGCGGGTTCACCCGCATCATGGCGGTGCTGGGCACGAGCGACGCCTGTATCGCGACCAACCCATCCGACATGAACGTCGCGATGCGGGCGCTGGATGCCAGCGTCGAGACGCTGTCGCCGAACGGCGCCACCCGCGCGATCCCGATGGCGCAATTCCATCGCCTCCCGAGCGATACCCCGGAGATCGAGACCGCCCTGCAGCCCGGCGAGATCGTCACCGCCGTGACCCTGCCCAAGCCCGTCGAGGGGCTGCACGTCTACCGCAAGGTCCGCGACCGCGCCTCCTACGCATTCGCGACGATCTCGATCGCGGCCGTCTTCGGCAAGACCGATGGCAGGATCGTTCGGGCGCGGATGGCGTTCGGCGGGCTCGCGCACAAGCCGTGGCGGGTCGAGGCGGCCGAAACCGTGCTCGCGAAGGGCGGCAGCGCCGACGACGCCGCCGACGCGGTTCTGGCCGGCGCCCGCGGCTACGGCACCAACGACTTCAAGATCCCGCTGACCCGGCGGACGCTCCGCGCGGTTGTGACCGACGCAACCCGGACCTGACCGTCCCCGCTTTCAGGATGAACACCATGGAGATGAACCAACCGGTCGGCAGGACGCCGCTCGACGACAGGCCCGACGGCCTCGTCGGACGGCCGATCGACCGCATCGACGGCCGCCTCAAGGTGACGGGCCGGGCGCCCTATGCCTACGAGACCCGAGAGCTCGACAAGCCGGCCTACGGCTTCATCGTCGGCGCGACGATCGCCGCCGGCACGATCCGGTCGATCGACACGACGGCCGCGACGAAGGCGCCCGGCGTCATCCATGTGATGACGCACGAGAACGTCCCCGAGCAGGGCGAGAAGAAGGAGCAGGTCTGGCCTCAGCTCGTCGGAACGAATGTCGGATTCTTCGACCAGCCGGTAGCCTTCGTGGTCGCCGAGACCTTCGAGCAGGCGCGGGCCGCGGCCAGGCTCGTCAAGGTGGCCTACGACGTCCGGACGCCGAAGGCGTCTTTGCGCGCCGCCCTGCCGCAGGCCATCGAGCCCAAGCCGATGCAGACGCCGCCGGACTCCAAGCTCGGGGACTTCGACGGCGCCTTCTCGGCCGCCCCGGTCAAGCTGGACGTGGAATACACGACCCCGACGCAGATCCACGCCCAGATGGAGCCGCACGCCACGATCGCTTCGTGGGAGGGCGACAAGGTCGTCCTCTATACGGCCAACCAGATGCTGAACCGCGGGCAGAAGTCGCTCGCCTCCGTGCTGAAGCTGCCGGTCGAGAACGTGCGGCTCGTCAGCCACTACATCGGCGGCGGGTTCGGCTCCAAGCTCCAGCCGCTGCCGGAGGCGACCCTGGCCGCCCTCGCGTCGAAGGCGATCCGGCGCCCGGTGAAGGTGGCCCTGACCCGGCAGCAGGAATTCCACGTCGCCACCCACCGCACCGACACGATCCAGCGGATCCGCCTCGGCTCGGACCGCGACGGCCGGCTGACGGCGCTCGCGCATGAATCCTGGTCCGACACGGCACAAGGCGACGAATTCTTCGAGACCTCCGCCAACGTCACGCGCTCCCTCTACGCCGCCCCGAACCGCATCACCCGCCATCGGCTGGCCAAACTCGACCTGCCGATCGCCTCCTCGATGCGGGCGCCCGGCGAAGCCGTCGGCATGCTGGCCTTCGAATGCGCCATGGACGAACTGGCCGAACAGCTCGGCCTCGATCCGATCGAGCTGCGCATCCGCAACGAGCCGACCGAGGATCCCGAGAAGCAGGTGCCGTTCTCGGTGCGCCAGCTCGTCCCGTGCATGCGCGAGGGCGCCAGGCTGTTCGGCTGGGATCGGCGCGCTCCCGCCGGCACGGTGCGCGACGGCAACTGGATGGTCGGAATGGGCATGTCGGCGGCGGCCCGCCTCAACCCGCTGATGCCGTCCTCCGCGTCCGTGAAGCTCGGTGCCGACGGATATCTCACCGTGCGGATGGCGATGACCGATATCGGCACCGGCACCTACACGATCCTCGCCCAGATCGCCGG
>CAZZZJ010000422.1:0-3717 GCA_964658355.1 Beijerinckiaceae bacterium | reverse complement strand
GGCGCGGGAACGATGATGAAGAACAAGCGGATCGGACTGTTCGTGCCCTGTTACGTCGATGCCTTCGAGCCGGAGGTCGGCATCGCCACGCTCGAATTGCTGGAGCGCTTCGGCCTCGACGTGGAATACCCGTTCGACCAGACCTGCTGCGGCCAGCCGATGACCAACACCGGCTGCCATGCCGAGGCCGCGGCGACGGAAGCGTTGTTCGTCAGGAATTTTTCGAAATTCGACTATGTCGTCGGGCCGTCGGGGAGCTGCGTCCATCAGGTACGCGAGCATCTGACGGCCATTCCGCAGACCGACGAGGTCGTCGGGGTGCGCCAAAAGACCTTCGAACTGGTCGAGTTCCTGCACGACGTGCTGAAGATCGAGGAATTCCCCTGGGCGTCGTTCCCGCACAAGGTCGCCTACCACTCGAACTGCAATGCGCTTCGCGGCATCCACCACGCCCGGCCGTCCGAGATCAACCTGCCGACCTATTCGAAACCCCTCGACCTGCTGGCCAAGGTGAAGGGCATCGAGATCGTCAAGCTGACGCGCCCCGACGAATGCTGCGGCTTCGGCGGGACCTTCTCGGTGTTCGAGCCTGCGGTCTCGGCCAAGATGGGCTACGACAAGGTGACCGATCAGGCGCGTGCCGGGGCGGACTACGTCGTCTCGGCCGATTCCTCGTGCTTGATGCACCAGAAGGGCTGCGCCGAACGCCTCGGCGTGCCGCTTAAGTACATCCACATCGCGCAGGTCCTCAACGGAGCCGCCGCATGAGTATCGACGATCTCAACGTCCACGAGACCGGGAGCACGCCCCGCGAGACCGAGGGCATGATCCATCCGGAGGTCCGGGCGCCGTCCGACGAGGGCGAGCGCCGCGACGACGGCGGCCGGCTCCAGCACGCCGAGGCCGCCTCGAAGCCGATCGCAGCCCCCAAGACGCGCGAAAAACAGCCGCGCGGCGCGAAGGTCCGCGGCGACCGGCCGATCGACCAGGCCGAGGCCGCCGAGCGCTTCCTCGCCGCTCCCCTGCATCAGGCGGCCCACGACGAGCGGCTCTGGGACCTGCGCAAGAAGCGCGACGTGTCGGCCCACGGCATCCCCGAATGGGAGGAGCTTCGCGAGCTCGCCTCGAACATCAAGGCGCATACGCTCAGCCACCTCGACACCTACCTCGAACGCTTCGAGGCGGCGGCGAGGGCCAACGGCGTCCACGTCCACTGGGCGGCCGACGGCGCCGATCACAACCGCATCGTCCTCGAGATCCTGCGCAAGCACGGCGCGAAGACGCTGGTGAAGTCGAAGTCGATGCTCACCGAGGAGTGCGGCTTCCGCCACCACATGGCGGCCAGCGGGATCGAGATCATCGAGACCGATCTCGGCGAGCGCATCCAGCAGCTCGACAACGAGGAGCCGAGCCACATCGTGGCGCCCGCCGTGCACAAGACGCGGATGGATGTCGCCGAGGTCTTCGCCAAGACGCTCGGCACCGACCCGGACAACGACGACGCCCATTACCTGGCCGAGAGCCAGCGCGAGACCACCCGGCCCTACATTCTCAACGCGGATGCCGGGATGACCGGCTGCAACTTCGCCATCGCCGAGACCGGCACGGTGGTCACCTGCACCAACGAGGGCAACGCCGACCTGTCCGGCAACGTGCCGCCGCTGCAGATCCACTCGATCGGCATCGAGAAGATCATCCCGCGGATCGAAGACCTCGGCGTCTTTATCCGCCTGCTGTCGCGATCGGCGCTCGGCTCGCCGATCACCCAGTACACCTCGCATTTCCGCGGGCCCCGGCCCGGCACCGAGATGCACTACGTGCTGGTGGACAACGGCCGGTCCGAGCGCCTCGGCATGGAGGAGTTCTGGACCTCGCTGAAGTGCATCCGCTGCGGCGCCTGCATGAACACCTGCCCGGTCTACCGCCGCTCGGGCGGCCTCTCCTACGGGGCGACCTATGCCGGCCCGATCGGCTTGATCATCGACCCGACGTTCAACAAGCGGAAATACTCGACGCTGCCTTTCTCATCGACCATGAACGGAAGCTGCACCAACGTCTGCCCGGTGAAGATCAACATCCACGAGCAGATCTTCGCCTGGCGGAAGGCCCTGGCCGAGGAGCACCAGATCCCGCTGCTGAAGCAGGGCATGATGAAGGCCGCCGGCGCGGTGCTGAGCCGCCCGGCGGCCTACCGCGCGGCGATCGGCACGGCGGATTCGGCGCTTCGCGCCTTGCCGCGCTTCGCCGTCTACAATCCGCTCAACACCTGGGGGAAGAAGCGCGAGATGCCCGACGCCCCGAAGCAGAGCTTCCACGCCTGGTACAAGCAGAACCGCATGGCGGGCGCGGCCAAGAAGGACACGGCGAAGACGGGTGGAGCCAAGTGAGCGCCGGCACCCGTGAGGCGACGCTCGCCGCCATCCGAAGGAACCGGCCGGCCGGCGATTATCCGCTGCCGCCGATCCCGCATTTCGCGCCGCTGGTCGCCGACGACCGCGTCGCGGCCTTCACCGAAGCGCTGAAACGCATGGGCGGGCGCGTGGTCGAGGCCGGCCCCGCTGGCGACCCGCTCGCCGGCGTGCGCGAGCGCCTCGACGCGGCGACGGTCGTGGCCTCCGCCGTGCCGGAACATGCCGGCAACCGCGACCTGTCCACCGTCACCCGACCGCAGGCGGTGGACGACGTCGACGTCGCGATCGTGCGTGCCCGGTTCGGCGTCGCCGAGACCGGATCGGTGCTGTTCACCGAGGCCGAGCTGGTCGTCAACGCCGTCGCCTATCTCGCCCAGCACCTCGTCGTGCTGCTCGACCCCGCCGACATCCTCGTGAACATCCAGGCCGCCTACAGGCGCCCGGACTTCGCCGGCGCGGCCTACGCCGTTCTCCACACCGGCCCCTCCGCCACGGCCGATATCGAGGGCGTGCTCATCCATGGCGCGCAGGGCGTGCGCTCGCTGACGGTGGTGCTTCTCGGACGCAGCGAAAGGCAGGCTGCCTGATCGGAAGCAGGGAAGCGCGGAACGGGCGTGCTCCTTGCTTGGGCTACACTTTCGGCAACACCACGGAGGCCCGATGCGCTACAATCTCGGCTGCAGCCTGTCCTACAACATCCTCTCGGATACGACTTTCATCTTCAACCTGGAGGTCGCCAAGCTGAAGAGCGTCGAGATCTTGAGCGAATCCCTGGTGCTGACGCCGAATCTGAAGCGGGACGTCTACACCACGCCGGACCTGCTCAACCGATACCTCGGCGTCAACGTGCCGATGGGGCAGTTCGCGTTGGAATACAACGCCGAGGTCGAACTCACCGTGCACCGGGCCGACCCGGCGACCATCAACGAGACGCCGGTCGGGCAGTTGCCGCTGGACATCCTGCCGTTCCTGCTACCGAGCCGATTCGTCTCGTCAGACCGGCTGACGCCCTTCGCCCAGGCCGAATTCGGGGCGTTGCCGAAGGGCCACCAGCGCGTCAACGCGATCTGCAACTGGATCCACGACCACCTCACCTACAAGCCGGGTACCAGCGACGGCGAGACCACCGCCGACGAGAGCCTGCTGAAGCGCGCCGGCGTCTGCCGCGACTTCGCGCATATCGGCACCGCCTTCTGCCGGGCGCTGGGCATCCCGGCCCGGTTCGTGTCCTGCTACGCCCACGGCCTGGTGCCGAGCGACTTCCACGCGGTGTTCGAGGCCTATCTCGACGGGCGCTGGTGGCTGT
>CAZZZJ010000421.1:0-3750 GCA_964658355.1 Beijerinckiaceae bacterium | reverse complement strand
GTGCTCTGCGGGTTGAGGCTGCCGATGTTGCCGCTCTCGGTGCCGGCGGCGGGGTCGATCACCGCGTTGATGAGCGTCGGCCGGCCCGAATCCATCGCCTTGTTGACGGCCTCGCGCAGTTCGTCGGGCGTCGTCACGTGGACCCCGACGCCGCCGAAAGCCTCCATCATCTTATCGTAGCGCGCGTCCTTCACGAACACGGTCGGTGCCACGTCCGCGGCGCCGGACGGGTTCACGTCGGTGCCGCGATAGATGCCGTTGTTGTTGAACACGACGATGCAGACCGGCAGGTCGTACCGGCAGATCGTCTCGACCTCCATGCCCGAGAAGCCGAAGGCGCTGTCGCCCTCGACCGCGAGCACCGGCTTGCCGGTCTCGACCGCCGCCGCCACGGCGAAGCCCATGCCGATGCCCATGATGCCCCAGGTGCCGACGTCGAGGCGCTTGCGAGGCTGGTACATGTCGATCACGCCGCGGGCGAGATCGAGGGTGTTGGCGCCCTCGTTGACGAGGATCGCGTCCGGGCGCTCCTTGATGATCGTGCGGAGCACGCCGAGCGCGCCGTGGAAGTCCATCGGCGTCGAGTTCTTGAGGAGGCGCTGGCCCATCTTGGCGATGTTGGCCTCCTTCTTCGCCTTGATCGTGTCGGTCCAGGCCGAGGGCACGGCCGGCCAGCCGCTCTTCATTCCATCGAGCAAAGCTCCGACGCAGGAGCCGATGTCGCCGACGACCGGCGCAACGATCTCGACGTTCGAGTCCATCTCGCGCGGCTCGATGTCGATTTGGATGAACTTCTTCGAGCCCGGGGCGCCCCAGGTCTTGCCCTTGCCGTGCGAGAGCAGCCAGTTCAGCCGGGCACCGACCAGGAGAACGACATCGGCCTCTTTCAGCACCGTGGAGCGCGCGGCGCCCGCCGAGAGCGGGTGGGTGTCGGGCAGCAGGCCCTTGGCCATGCTCATCGGCACGTAGGGAATGCCGCTGGTCTCGACGAGCGCCCGGACCGCCTCGTCGGCCTGCGCGTAGGCGGCGCCCTTGCCGAGGATGATCAGCGGGCGCTCGGCGCTCTTCAGCACGGACAGCGCCCGCTCGATCGCCGCCGGCGCCGGGATCTGCGCGGGCGCCGGGTCGATCACCTTGACCAGCGACTTCGCGCCGGCCTCGGCGTCCATCACCTGCGCGAACAGCTTGGCCGGCAGGTCGAGGTAGACGCCGCCGGGGCGCCCCGAGCAGGCCGCGCGGATCGCGCGCGCCACGCCGATGCCGATGTCGGCGGCGTGCAGCACGCGGAATGCCGCCTTGCACAGCGGCTTGGCGATGGCGAGCTGGTCCATCTCCTCGTAGTCGCCCTGCTGCAGGTCGACGATCTCGCGCTCGGAGGAGCCCGAGATCAGGATCATCGGGAAGCAGTTGGTGGTCGCGTTGGCCAGAGCCGTCAGCCCGTTGAGGAAGCCCGGCGCCGAGACCGTTAGGCAGATGCCCGGCTTCTTCGTCAGGAAGCCGGCGATCGCCGCGGCGTTGCCGGCGTGCTGCTCGTGCCGGAACGAGATCACCCGGATGCCCTCGGCCTGGGCGAGGCGCCCGAGATCGGTGATCGGGATGCCCGGAACGCCGTAGATCGTGTGGATGTCGTTGAGCTTCAGCGCGTCGATGACGAGATGGAAGCCGTCCGTCAGCGCGGGCTGCGTATCGGCCTCGGCCATGTTCACGTCGGCGGTGTGCATATCGATGACTTGAGCGCGTGCGGACATCTCGGCCTCCCGGATGGATCGGTGTTGCGCCGCCCCGAGGTCTCGGGGGGCTGGTCGCGCGACCCGCGCCCTGCGGGGGTCGATGAAGCGGGCGTCGCCCCTGCTCGGATCGCCGGTCCCGAAGCGGGATGCGCGATCGCGTGAGGTATTCGCCGAGGTGTGAACCGTCGTCCTGACCGTTTCAGTCAAAGTCGGACTGAATTCGGCGCAGTGCGATCTTCGTTGTACTTCTCGGCACCGCGAGCGATGCCACATGGGATGCCATATCAGCCCGTGTCGGGTCGAGCCGCACCGCCGGCTTCGGCATGACGGGCTCGGCCTTCTGTCTCGAAGCCGGCGTGTTGCGTAGGCGCCGGCTCCATGGGCCTCACACGATGCGGACCGGTTCGGCCTTGTGGACCGGCAGAGCGATGTCCTGGGCGAGGTAGCGGGCCCGCATCGGCTTCAGGACGAAGATCGCCAGCGCCGCTGCGGCGAGGTTCAGCGCAACGATCATGCCGAACACCGCGTACCAGCCGTAGGCGGCGGCGATCAGGCTGCCGAAGGGCACGAGGAACGAGGCCGTGCCCTTGGCGGTGTAGAGCAGGCCGGCGTTGCTGGTGGCGAATTTCGAGCCGAACGTGTCGCCGCAGGTCGCGGGGAACAGCGAGTAGATCTCGCCGAAGACGCCGAAATACAGCGCCGTCGCCAGCACGAACACCACCGGGATGGTGCCGTAGCTGAGCAGCAGCAGCACCGCGACCGCGGCCGTGGAGAAGGCGATGAACATCGTATTCTCGCGCCCGATCTGGTCGGAGACCCATCCGAAGAACGGCCGCCCGAACCCGTCGAAGATCCGGTCGAGCGAGATCGCCAGCGTGAGCGTCGCCATCGTCAGGCCGAGCATGCTCACGGGCACGTCGGCGACGTGGAAGTCGTGGGCGATCGGGGCGATCTGCGCCGCCGCCATCAGGCCGCCGGCGGCGACCATCACGAACATCGCGTACATCACCCAGAAGACCGGGGTGCGCACGGTCTCGCTCGGCGTGCGGTCGACCTTGCTCTGCGGCAGGTTGAGGCGCTTGCGCTGGATCGGAGCCGCATTTTTCGGCTTGCGCAGGAAGATCGAGAGGAACACCACCACCGCGCCCTGGATCAGGCCGAAGGTGAGGAACGCGCTCTGGTAGCCGCTGGAGGCGATCATCTTGGCGATCGGAACCACCGTGATCGCGGCGCCCGCTCCGAACCCGGCCGCGGTGGCGCCGGCGGCGAGGCCGCGGCGATCCGGGAACCATTTCAGCGCGTTGCCGACGCAGGTGCCGTAGACGGATCCGGCGCCGATGCCGCCGACCACAGCGCCGAGGTAGAGGACCGGCAGCGAGCCGGCATAGGCGTTGATCACCCAGGCCAGAGCGATCATCAAGCCGCCGAACGCGACGACGACCTTCGGCCCGTAATTGTCCACGAACCAAGCCTCGACCGGAACCAGCCAAGTCTCGGTGGCGACGAAGACGGTGAAGGCGAGCTGGATCGAGGCCCGGCCCCAATGATGCTCCGCATCGATCGGGTCGACGAACAGCGTCCAGCCGTACTGGAGGTTGGCGATCATGGCCATGCAGAGCACGCCGAAGGCGAGTTGCCACCATTTCGCCGCAGGAGCGTCCTGACGTTCCATCCCGGTTTCCTCCGCCTGCGACTCTCCGATCGCATGCTGCATCATGCATCGTTTTATTAGGTATGCAATATACCAGAAGCGAAACCCGCCGCGAAACGTATTATCCTGCCGCTTTCTGTCACCCGGGCTTCGATCCGGTTATGCCCGCGCGGTGACGGGTCAGCTCCCGATCGGCGCGATCGAAGAACGCGGCTCGGTTGTCCTCCGTCGACGATTCGATCGCAAGTTGGTTCGGATGCGACGGCGTTCGGGGCCTGCCCCCCGCAAACGGGCGATGGTGGCTGGCTCGATACGCCCAAGGCGTGCGACAGGGTGCGCCGACGCCCGCCCGAGATGCCGATGACCTTC
>CAZZZJ010000420.1:0-3754 GCA_964658355.1 Beijerinckiaceae bacterium | reverse complement strand
AGGTTCGGCAGCGTCGCGACGACGACCTGATCGGAGGTCTTGTCCTCGAAGGCCTTGAGTTTGGCCTCGAGGGATCCGCGCTGCTCCGGCGTCAGAAGGCCGGCGACGTCCACCACGCGGCCGGTGAGCTTGGGAAAGCTCAGCTCCGCACCGAACGCAGATCCCCGGAGCCCGGCACAGACCACCAGGGCGAGGACGAGCTGGAAGACCGGGAGCGCCGCGCGCCTCATGCGCGAGCGACCTAGAACTTCACGTTCGGCGGCCGCTCGGAATTCGGCGTCGCCGTGAACGTCTCCATCGGCTTCGATTCCGGGTAGAACCACGAGGCGATCCAGCGGCCGGGGATCGTGCGGATCTCGGTGTTGTAGGCCTGGACCGCACCGATGTAGTCGCGTCGCGCCACAGCGATCCGGTTCTCGGTGCCTTCCAGCTGCGATTGCAGCGCCAGGAAGTTCTGGTTCGACTTCAGGTCCGGGTAGGCCTCGACCGTGGCGAGCAGCCGCCCGAGCGCGCCGCTGAGCTGGTTCTGCGCATCCTGGAACTGCTTGAACTTGACCGGATCGGTGATCGTCGAGGCGTCCACCTTGACGCTGGTCGCGCTGGCGCGGGCCTCCGTCACCTTGGTCAGGGTGTCCTGCTCCTGCTTGGCGTAACCCTTCACCGTCTCGACGAGGTTGGGGATCAGGTCGGCGCGGCGCTGGTACTGGTTCTGCACCTCGCTCCAGGACGACTTCGCCTGCTCCTCCAGGGTCGGAACGCGGTTGATCGCGCCGCAACCCGAGAGGCAGGACGCGAACAGCATCGCGATCAGCGCACCGACGACGCGGGCGATGATCGGGCTGGTCCGCGGGGCTGCGAAGTCCGCACTCGATGACATGTCCACCACTCCTGCCGCTCGCGCCGGCCGAGCTTGGCCGTAATCCGCTCGATGGTGAGATAGGAACTCCCGCCGCCGAGAGAAGGGCTGCGCCGCCCATCGGCGATGCCCTGGACGCCCGGCCCGCCCCGGTCCCGCCGAGGTTGACAAGGCCACCGCAGCGGTGCGCTGTGCGCCCCATGGATGACACGCCTCAAGCTGCGGCGGACAAGCCGCGCGTTGCCATCACGTATTGTACCCAGTGCAACTGGCTCCTGCGCGCCGCCTGGATGGCGCAGGAACTTCTCTCGACCTTTCGCGACGACCTCGCCGAGGTCGCACTGATCCCGGCGAGCGGCGGCGCGTTCTCGATCGTCGTCGGCGCGGACACCGTCTGGGAACGGACCCGCGACGGCGGCTTCCCCGACGTGAAGGCGCTGAAGCAGCGGGTGCGCGACCGGCTCGATCCGGCGCGCGATCTCGGCCATATCGACCGGCCGAGACCCGAACGGCCGAAGTCCGACCCGTGATGACGCGATGCTCCAGGACCACGCCTCCGCCGACGACGCCGATCCCGGCCCCTTCCCGGGCTTCCCGGTGAGTCCGAGCGAGCTGCCCGCGGCCCGCGGCCGACCTGGCTCCGTCGCCGCATCGAGCGGCTGGAGCGGAACGGCTTTTCGACGCAGGTCTACCTCGTCGCCCTGGTGATCGCGCTGATCGGGCCGGGCCTGATCTTCACGGCGATCCTGCTGGCGCGCTACGCCTCCGTCGAGCGCGCGCGATTCGAGCAGGACGCCCGCGAGAACGTGCGCGGCATCGCCCTGTCGATCGATCGCGATACCGCCGGGCTCGTCTCGGTGCTGCAGACGCTCGCCACCTCGCCGCGCCTGAAGGACGGCGAGTTCGAGGCCTTCGACGCGCAGGCCCGCCTCGTCCACGAGGCGATCGATCTCGACATCATGCTGCGCCGGCCGGACGGGCAGCAGATCGTCAACACCGGGATCAAGCGCGGCGGCATGTTGCCGATCACCGTCCTGCCGTTCGACAAGGAGATCGCCGAGGGGACCCAGCGGGCGATGGTGACCGGTTACCTGCCGGGGCCGATGCCGAACGACGCCACCTACGGCGTCGCCGTTCCGGTCATGGTGGGCGCGAAGGTCGCCTACATCCTGAGCTTCAGCGCGCCGTTGAGCCGCCTGCAGGGAATCCTCGCCCGCGAGGTCGTCGAAGGCTGGACCACCGGCATCTCCGACCGGCAGGCGATCGTGCTCGCCCGCCTGCCCGATCCGGGCGCCGTCGTCGGGCGCCCGCGCCTCACCAGCCTGCGTCAGGTCCAGACCGAGGCACCGGGGGTCTGGCAGGGCAAGGACCGGCAGCACCGCCCGGTCGTGGTGGTGGAGGCGCGCTCGCGCCTCACCGGGTGGACGGTCGGCACCAGCATCCCTCAGGCTCTCGTCGATGCGCGCCTGCGCCGCTGGGTCTGGGCCTTCGGCGGGTTCGGCCTGCTCGTGCTGGCGACCTCCTCGGCGCTCGCGGTCGTGCTGTGGTCGCGGGTGTCGCGTCCGCTGCGGCAGCTCGCGGCGTCCGGCCCGGCCCTCGCGCGTGGCGAGGCGATCCCGCGCATCGCCTCGCCGGTGCACGAGATCCGCCGGCTCGGGGACGTGCTCAGCGACGCGTCCCTGCGATTGAGGACCCGCGAGGGCGAACGCGACCGGGCGCTCGCCGAAACTCGCCGGGGGCTCTCGGCGCTGCGGGAGAGCGAGGCGCGCTTCCGCCACATGGCCGATTCCGCGCCGGCTCTGATCTGGATGACGGACGAGGTCGCCACGGTCAGCTTCGTCAACATGCATTTCGAGCACATCTTCGGGCTGCCGGCGACGGCGTTGGCCAACGAGGGCTGGCACAGAATCGTCCATCTGGACGACCTCGAAGGTTTCGCCGCGACCTTCAACGACGCGTTCCAGGCGCGAAAGCCGTTCCGCACCGAGGTCCGGGTGATCGACCGGGATGGCGCGGTGCGGTGGCTCCGCTGCGAGGGCGTGCCGCGCCTCGACGACGGCGGCACCTTCCTCGGCTACACCGGCTGCAACGTCGACATCACCGATGCGAAGTACGCCGAGGAGCACTTGCTGCTCCTGATCCACGAGCTGAACCACCGGGTGAAGAACACCCTGGCCACCGTCCAGTCGATCGCCAACCAGTCGCTGCGCAGCCTCGAAGGCGCCGAGGCGGACGCGGCGCGCGGCGCCTTCGAGGCCCGCCTCCTCGCGCTGGCCCGCGTCCACGACGTGCTGACCCGCGAGAGCTGGGAAGGGGCCGAGATCGGCACCGTCGTGGCCGACGCGATCCGCCCGCTCGATGCGCCGGAAGTCTCGCGCTTCCGCGTCTCCGGGCCGCCGCTGCGGCTGCCGCCGCGGATCGCGCTCTCCATCGCCATGGCCCTGCACGAACTCGGCACCAACGCGGTGAAGTACGGCGCGCTCTCGCAGGAAGGCGGCCGCATCGACATCGACTGGACGATCCGGCGCGAGGACGCGGTCAGCCTTACGCTGCGGTGGATCGAAAGCGGCGGGCCTCCGGTGGCGAAGCCGACGCGCACGGGCTTCGGCTCGCGGCTGATCGAGCGCAGCCTCGCCCGCGAGCTCGCCGGCGAGGTCAGCCTCGCCTTCGATCCCGGCGGCGTCGTCTGCACGATCGTGGCGCCGGTGCCGCCGCCCGGCCTGCTCGAGCGCAAGGGCGGCACCGACGTGCCGCGGATCGCGCCGCTTCCGCGACTGGGGTGACGCTGCACGGGTTTCGGAACGGTCCGAGGCAAGCGCGTCCAGGAGAGCCTGTCGGTTACCTACCGAGTGCCGCGACCGACGGCTGAAGAAAGGACGAGCCCCTATCCCACCCACG
>CAZZZJ010000419.1:0-3754 GCA_964658355.1 Beijerinckiaceae bacterium | reverse complement strand
GCTACTTCCTGATCGTCTCGGACTTCATCAAGTGGGCCAAGGACCACGACATCCCAGTCGGCCCCGGCCGCGGCTCGGGTGCCGGGTCGCTCGTCGCCTACGCGCTGCTGATCACCGACCTCGATCCGCTGCGCTTCGGCCTGCTGTTCGAGCGGTTCCTCAACCCCGAGCGCGTCTCGATGCCGGACTTCGACATCGATTTCTGCGTCGAGGGCCGCGAGCGGGTGATCCAGTACGTGCAGGAACGCTACGGCCACGAACAGGTGGCGCAGATCATCACCTTCGGTACGCTCCAGGCGCGCGGCGTGCTGCGCGATGTCGGCCGCGTGCTCGAGATGCCGTACGGGCAGGTCGACAAGCTGACCAAGCTCGTGCCGCAGAACCCGGCCAACCCCGTGACGCTCGTCCAGGCGATCGAGGGCGAGCCCAAGCTGCAGCAGGCGATGGAGGAGGAGCCGGTCGTCGCCCGCCTCATGGAGATCGCCAAGAAGCTGGAGGGCCTGCACCGCCACGCCTCGACCCACGCCGCCGGCGTCGTCATCGGTGACCGGCCGCTGGAGCAGCTCGTGCCGCTCTACCGCGACCCGAAGACCGGGATGCGGGTGACCCAGTTCAACATGAAGTGGGTCGAAGCCGCCGGCCTCGTGAAGTTCGACTTCCTGGGTTTGAAGACCCTCACCATGCTGCGTGGCTGCACGGATCTTCTGAAGCAGCGCGATATCGAGATGGATCTCAGTCAGATTCCATTGGATGACCCAAAGGCCTACGAGCCGCTGAGCCGCGGAGAGACCGTGGCGGTGTTCCAGGTCGAATCGGCCGGTATGCGCAAGACCTTGGGCGAGATGCAGGCGGATCGCTTCGAGGACATCATCGCGGTCCTGGCTCTCTACCGACCGGGGCCGATGGGAGAGATCCCTGTCTACTGCGCCCGAAAGCTCGGACGCGACGCCGGCAACGAAGCGAACTGGTACCTGCACGAAAAGCTCGAGCCGGTCCTGAAGGAGACCTTCGGCATCATCCTCTACCAAGAGCAGGTGATGGAGGTCGCAAAGGTCCTCGCCGGCTACTCGCTCGGCGAGGCCGACATGCTCCGGCGCGCCATGGGCAAGAAGATCCGCGCCGAGATGGACGCCCAGCGCGACCGCTTCGTGAAGGGCTGCGTCGAGCGCGGGCTGACCAAGCCGAAGGCCAACGAGATCTTCGACCTGCTGGCGAAGTTCGCCGAGTATGGCTTCAACAAGAGCCACGCGGCGGCCTACGCCCTGCTGACCTATCAGTGCGCTTATCTCAAGGTGCATCATCCGGTGGAGTTCCTCGCCGCCGCGATGAACCTCGACATGGACAACACCGACAAGCTCGCCGAATTCCGGCAGGACGCGCAGCGCCTCAAGATCGTCGTCGAGCCACCCTCGATCAACGCCTCCGGCGTCACCTTCGAGGTCCACGAGGGCCGGATCCGCTACGCGCTCGCCGCGATCAAGGGCGTCGGCCGCGAGGCGGTGAAGTCGATCGTCGAGGCGCGCGGCGACCGGCCGTTCGCCGACCTCGCCTGCCTCGCCCGGCGGCTCAACCCGCGCCACGTCAACAAGCGCACCCTGGAGAGCCTGGTCGCGGCCGGCGCCCTGGACGATATCGAGCCGGACCGGGCGAAGGCGTGCGCCGCGGTGGAGCCGATGATGAAGCTGGCGCAAGGCGCGGCCGAGGCCGAGAGCGCCGGCATCGCCGACATGTTCGGCGGCGTCACCTCGACCGACGTGTCGCTCCGCATCCCGGCCTACGAAGGCTGGCCGATGGCCGAGAAGCTCAAGCGCGAGTACGAGGCGATCGGCTTCTTCGTCTCGGGCCACCCGCTCGACGAGTACCAGGACCTCCTCGGCAAGCTCCGCGTCCAGAGCTGGGCCGAGTTCTGCCGCTCCGTCCGCGCCGGAACCTCGACCGTCGGCAAGGTCGCGGCCTCGGTGCTCGACCGCTCGGAGCGCCGCACCAAGACCGGCAACAAGCTCGGCATCGTCACGCTCTCGGACCAGACCGGGCACTTCGAGGCGATCATCTTCTCCGAGGGCCTCGGGCATTACCGCGAGATCCTGGAGCCCGGCCAGCCGCTGGTGCTCCAGCTCCAGGCCAACCTCGAAGGCGAGGACGTGCGCGCCCGGATCCTCGCCGCCGAGCCCCTCGACGCGGCGGTTGCCCGCTACCAGAAGGGCATGCGGATCTACCTGCGCGACGAAGGCCCGATCGGGGCCGTGCAGCAGCGCCTCGCCATGCGCGGGGAGGGCGAGGTCTCGCTGATCCTGCTGCTCGACGGCGGCGAGCGCGAGGTCGAGATCAAGCTGCGCGACAAGTACCAGGCCACCCCGCAGATCGCGGGAATGCTGCGCGCGGTGCCTGGGGTTGTGCAGGTGGAGGTGAACTGATCGTCGCCGCCGGACGTCGCGTTCACGCTTTGCAAACCATGTTCACCATGAAGCGCCGCCGGGCCCAGCTCGGTGTGCGCTGCCGCAACCTCTTCAAAACCGAGCGATCCTACACAGCCTCGCTTAACCAAGCGGGACAGGGTCGATGCGGACGAAGGTGGTGCTGGCGCTGACGGTGGTCGTCTACCTGACGACGGGCCGGGCACCGGGCTTGCGCGAGTTGCGCAACCCGGATGCGGAGCATGCCGGCGGGCGCATGGCGATCGTGCTCAAGCGCGCCTGGATCTGAGCGGCGGTCCCGCCCGCGAGGAGGCGGTGTCAAACGAAAAAGGGCCCTTTCCGTACGCCGCGGCGGTACGGGCCCTTTTTCGTCGGCAGGCCCCGAAGGAGCCTGCCGAAGGTGGGTCTCAGTACTTGCGGACGAGCGGCGAGGGGGCGGGAGCCGGCGCAGCGACCGTGTAGAGCGGCGCGATCAGGCGGATGAAGCCGTCCGTCGAGTAGTCGTGGCGGTTGCGGCCGTCGAGCGAGGCGTAGGTGGCCGAGGTCACCACGTCGCGGGCGACCATCAGCTGCGCGGTGAACACGCCGAAATCGTAGCCGATCAGGCCGCCGAGGGCGAAGCGGCCGCCGCGGCCGACGATGGCGGCGTTATTGCCGACGTTGACGGTGCCGTAACCGACCGCGCCGATCTCGAACTTGCCGAACTTCTTCGTGGCGGTGAGGTCGAGGTTCAAGGCGTCCGAGATGACCTGCGGGCCGAGGAAGGCGCCGACGCGCCCGCCGAAGCGGCCGGGCGAATCGTAGAAGTTGCCGGTGAGGTTGGCGGTCAGGTTGTAGCCGTCGCCGGTGTAGCTGAACGCGACGCCGGCGCGGTAGGTGTTGGAGGCGAGCTGCGGCAGGACGGGGGTGCCGCCGCCGGCGCCGCGGAGCGAGCCGCGATCGCCGTCGAGGTCGTTGAGGTAGGCGCCGCCGAGAAGGCTTACGCCGACGTTGCCGCCGAGATCGAACGCCCAGATGCCGCCGACGAAGGTGCCGACGTTGATCGAGATGTCGCGGTTCGGGACGCCCGGGGCGTTGCGGGTGAAGGCGAACACGGTCGGGGGGGCGACGAGAAGCTCGACGCGGCCGCCGAACGGCACCAGCGGGGTCGACCAGACCAGGACCGGGATGTTGATCGCGGTGTCGGCGCCGAAGGTCGCCTCGGGCCGGCGGTAGATGAAGGTGTTGAGCGCGTAGACGCCTTCGGGCAGCGGAGCACCGGTGGCGAGGCCGACCTGCTCGCCGGGGATGGTCGTCGTCTGAGCCTGCGCGGTCGTGACGGCGAAAAGGCCGGCGACGGC
>CAZZZJ010000418.1:0-3757 GCA_964658355.1 Beijerinckiaceae bacterium | reverse complement strand
ATCCGCATCTCGATGGACGATTTCGGGACCGGCTATTCGAGCCTGACCTACCTGCGACGCTTCCCCTTCGACAAGATCAAGATCGACCGCTCCTTCGTCCAGGATGCCGGGAAGGCGACCGAGGCCGGGGCGATCATCCGGGCGCTGGTCGGCCTCGGGACCAGCCTCGGCATCACCACGCTGGTCGAGGGTGTGGAGACCGAGGAACAGCTCGCCGCCGTGCGGGCCGAGGGCTGCCAGGAGATGCAGGGCTTCCTGTTCAGCCGGCCGCGTCCGGCTGCGGAGATCGCGGCGCTGCTGGCTGCAGCCGACGACAAGGCCGCCGCTTGACCGGCGCTAATGCATTCATAAGTTGTATTTCAATCCTCCGTTAACGTGACCCCCCTTACGGTAAGTTGCATCACGATCATGTGGTGCAAACCCATGGGATGGCGTGCGATGGGAACGAGGGCGGAACGCGCGGACGGCGCGCTGGTGGCCTGCCGCGGCGGCAACGCCGCCGTCGAATTCGCCCTCGTCATGCCGATCCTTCTGGTGCTGTTTGCCGGAATCACCGCATTCGGCATCTATCTCGGCGCCGCGCACAGCCTGCGCGAGATCGCGGCGGAAGCGGCGCGGGCCTCGGTCGCCGGCGTCAGCGACGGCGAGCGCGCCTCCCTGGCGCAGGCGGTGGTGCAACGCAGCCTCGCCGCGAGCGCGATGTTCAAGGCCGGCAGCGTCGGGGTCTCGGTGGGAACGAGCCCGAGCGATGCCGCCGTCTACACGGTCACGCTCACCTACGATTCCTCCGCCCTCGGATTGAAGAGCCTCGGCAAGCTGGTGCCGTTGCCGCCAGACATCTTCACCAGCACGGTCAGCGTGCGCAGGGGTGGCCTGTGAGCGGCCGGGCCCGCGCGCTCCGGTCGAACCGGAGCGGATCGATCGCCGTCCTGATGGCGCTCGGCGCCACTGCGCTGATGGGCGCGGCCGCGGTCGGGATCGATCTGGGCATGGTGGTGCAGGCCAAGCGCAAGGCGCAGGGCGCGGTCGACATCGCGGCGATGCTCGCCGCCGCCGGCGGCGGCCAAGCCGACACGCTCGCCCGCCGGTCCCTGGCCGACAACGGCTACGGCACCGCCGCGACCGTGACGGTGTCGCCCGGCAGCTATGCCGGCAACGCCAAGGTCGCGCCGGCCAGCCGGTTCCAGGCCGGGGCCAGCCCCGCCAACGCCGTCCGCGTGGGACTGAAGACGGGCGTCCCCGTGCATTTCGCGCAGGTGCTCGGCCTGCCCAAGACCGTGCCGATCCAGGTGACGGGTACGGCCGCGAGCGCGCAGTTCGCCGCCTTCTCGATCGGCTCCGGCGTGGCGGCGCTCGATGGCGGCATCGCCAACGCGCTGCTCGGCGCGATGCTGGGAACGAAGCTCTCGCTCTCCGTGCTTGATTACAACGCGCTGCTCTCCGTCCAGGTCGATGCCTTCCGCTTCCTCGACGCGCTGGCGACCAGCCTGAACCTGCAGGCGGCGAACTACACCGACATCGTCGCCGCCAGCGCCAGCGCCGGACAGATCACCGCCGCCCTGAAGGTGGCGGCGCAGGGCACGTCGGGAGCGGGTGCCGCGGTGACGGCACTGACGAAGCTCATGACGGCGCTGCCCAATGCCGGGGCGCCGATCCCCATCGCACAGGTCGTCGACCTCGGCGATGCGGCAGCCCTGTCCCCGTCGCGGGGCGCCGCCGGACCGCTCGTCGGCCTGATGGATGTCGTCGCCGACGTCGCCGCCACCGTCAATGGACAGAACCAAATCGCGCTCGATCTCGGTGCGACGGTCCCGGGCCTTCTCGCGACCCGGCTGACGCTGGCGATCGGCGAGCGGCGGCAGGATTCCGGCTTCGTCCAGCCGGGTACGGCGAACGCCACCATCCATACCGCGCAGGTGCGCATGCTGGTCGAGGCGACCCTGACCGCGCCGCTCGGCCTCGGCACGGTGACCCTGCCGATCTATCTCGAGGCGGCGCAGGCTTCGGCCACCCTGCGCTCGGTCGCCTGCCCGTGGACGGCCTCGACCCGGCGGCAGGTGACGGTGGATGCACAGCCCGGCCTCGCGACGATCGCCATCGCGAACGTGTCCCGCAGCGGCATCGCGGTGGGCGCCCCCACCCCAGACCTGAGCCGCGGCGCGAACCTGATCGCGCTGCCGCTGCTGACCGTACAGGGAACGGCGCGGGCGACCATCGCCAGTCCGGCGCCGCAGACCCTGACCTTCTCGGACGACGAGATCGCGCGGCAGGTCACCAAGACCGTGTCCACGAGCGGCCTGACGCAGTCGCTGACCGGCAGCCTGGTGCAGGGCCTGTCCCTCTCGATCAACGGATTGATCGTCCCGCCCCTGCTCGGGCCGCTGCTGTCCACCGCGCTCATGGCCGTGACGCCGGCCCTCGACGTGGTCCTCGATACGACCTTGCGCACGCTGGGCCTGCGCCTCGGCTACGCCGACATCACGGTCGACGGCACGATGTGCAACCAGGCCGTCCTCGTGCAGTAGCGCCTGCCGGCGCCGGCTTCGCGCCGCGTGGCAGGCGATCCGCCGTCGCGCTAAAGGCGCGGCCCTATGGGATGCGCGCCGGCACCCGTCCGCTTCGAAACGTCTCGACTTGCGAACCTCGCGTCTTGCCGGGAGGCGCCGGGTTCGACCGGCGCTGCGCAGATCGGCCTGGAGGCTGCGATGCGACGGCGACGTGCGGCCGCCCCCCACTGCGATGGTCAGTGCGCGCTCCCGGGCCCGTGGGACAGCGCGGCGATCTTCTGGCCGAGGCTGAGGAGCAGGACATCGACGAGAAGACGCAACTCCGAGTTGTCCAGGCGATCGATCGAAACGCGGCAGGCCAGGGCGTAGGCGGCGGCGGTATCGAGGATCGCCGATGGATCGTGCCCCCCGATCTCGGCGAAAGCATCGCGGTCGGGCTCGCCCTCGGTGACGTCGATGATGATTCCGTGCCCGTGCAGAACGGTCCCGGCCTCGCTCCGGACGAGCCGGCCGCGATCAAGGATCCGGCGGACGCGGCCGGCGGCGGAGACGGTCCGGTATTCCGCGACGAACAGGCCGCCGCTGCGGCGCAGGCGCTTGAAGTGCCGGGACAGCTTCGGCAGATCGTCCGGATGCACGCGCGCCTTGGCCCGCTCGAACGGAACGGGCAGCCCGGCGATCGCGTGGTCTCCCGCCAGCACGTCGGCGGCACCGGCGTCCAGGATGCAGCGGTCGGGCCGCGCCGACCACGCCCAGGTTCCGACGACGCCGGACGCCGACAGGGCGGCAGACAGGTCGACGGGCCGCATCACGGTCCGGTCGATCGTTTCAAGGCGCATGGAGGACCTCCACGGTTCGGTTGCAGTTTCCCTTGGGAACTGTCGACATACAACCCAAGATGGAATTAACAACGCGTTAATTCAACACTCGGATCAGGCTCGGACCCGCTGCATTCTACCGATCGCTAGGGGATTCGCGGCGTTTCGGCGCTTAGAGGACCTCTCCACCCCGAGACGGCCGGGCCGGCTCGACAGGGAAAAGCTGCACGGACGCGCCGATACACACTCCACACCGCGCGCGGAAACGATCGAACGAGAGTCGAGAACGGGCGTGGAGACGTCAGCCGATCTGGCTGAACAGGGTCACGGCCCCGAAGATCAGGACGGACACGACCACGGCGGCGATCAGGATCAGGGCCGCACGGGATTCACGCAATTCCGGCGACATGCCCACTCCATCGAAGCCGGCGG
>CAZZZJ010000417.1:0-3759 GCA_964658355.1 Beijerinckiaceae bacterium | reverse complement strand
AGGAACGCGCCGATCTGCGAGACCGGCACCGCGATATCGAGCTTCACCGACCCGCCGGCATGCTTCTCGCCCTCGGGAATGGTCTCACGCACGGTCCACATCGCACGGCGCTGCGCCTCGGAACTGGCGAGCACCGCATCGGTGATCCAGGTCCGCTCCATCAGGGTTTCGAGGGCGACCATCAGGACGTCATCCAGCGGGACGTGCCGGGAGGAGGACGAGAGTTCGAGCAGGACCGCCCCGCCTGGTCCAGTGGCGAAGCCGGTTGCGGCGCCGCGCATCTCGGCGACGAGGGCCAGCGAGGAAGCCGATATCAGCTCGAAGGTCGAGACCAGGTCGGAGGTCTCTCGACGCAGGTACGCGGCGATCTCGGGGATCGGCGCGTCGGCGGCGAGTTGCAGCCATGCGGTGGCGCGGAAATTCTGTGCCGGCCACAGCTTCAACACGACGCCGGTAACGATGCCGAGCGTGCCCTCGGCGCCGACGAAGAGCTGCTTGAGATCGTAGCCGATGTTGTTCTTGCGCAACCGCTTCATATCGGAGAACAGCGATCCGTCGGGCAGAACCGCCTCCAGCCCAAGCACGAGGTCCCGGGTCATGCCGTAGCGCAGCACCTGCAGGCCACCGGCATTGGTGCCGAGGTTGCCGCCGAGGCGGCAGCTCCCCTCTGCGCCGAGACTCAGCGGCAGGAGCAGATCGTGCCGGGCCGCCGCTGCCTGCGCGTCGGCAAGGATCGCGCCGGCATCGCAGGCGAGGGTGAAATCGAGCGGGTCGACCGACCGGATGCGACTCATCCGCTCCAGGCTCACCACAAGCTGCCGTCGGCCCGCCTGCGGCGTGGCACCGCCCACATAGCCGGTGTTGCCACCCTGCGGCACGAGCCCGAAGCCCTCGCCCTTTGCAAGCCGGACGAGCGCCTGCACCTCCGAGACGGTGCGCGGACGCAGGACGGCCTCGGTTTCGCCCTGCATCAGGTCGCGTTGGTCGCGGGTGTAGCGCGCGACCTCGGCTCCGGTGAGCACGCCGCCTTCGCCGAGGAGCGCGCTGAACGGGGCAACGGCGTGTGGCAGTGTCATCGGCAGCTCGCACGGGTTCGGGCCAGGGTGCCGACCATGTCTTTCCGGAGACCGGATGGAAAGGCGCGACCGAACGAGGCCGGAGCGATCGACCAAGGGCACGCACCGGAAAGCGGCGGGGCTCGCGCCTCACTGCTCGACCTTCAAACCGGGCCCGTGGTGCCCACGACCGTCGGGAGGCGCATTCAGGCTCCCTCCCCGATCATTGCCTCGGCAAGGGGCTTCCGGCGCGGCGCCGCAATCCCTCGATCGATCAGCAGCGGGTTCCGCCGGCGGTCTGAGCGTACTGCTTTACCGGGAAGTTCTGTTGGTTGGCGTTCCCCTCGGCGGCCGAGCTCATCCGGCATTTGGCCCGGCCGCGATGGAAGCCGACGAACGAGCCGGTCGTCTCGACTGCGCCGGGCGCGAAGCCGATGTAGCGGGAGGAGTTGTCGTAAGCCATCGCGGACGAGATCGAGGCAACGCCGAGAATAGCAGCTCCGGCGATACTGGTCTTCATAGTGATAGCTCGGCTCCTGGGCAGGACGAAAACCGGTTCGGGCGCGTTCCTCTCTGTCCGATACAAAGAAGGGGAGCCGAACGCGTCTTCGACGTGACGTCGCACACGCAACGGGGGGATAAAACATCTTTCGTGTCGGAAATTCCACAGCGGGTGAGCGTTCGGAGCGGGCCTTGATCGGTCTGGGCGTTCCGAGTGCTACCGTGCTGTGCGAGTCAAAGTGCTGTTCGATGCGCCTGCGGGTGTCTCGCTCCGTCCGGAGCAGGTTAGCTACCCGGCTCTCGGCGTTAGCGTCGCGTTAACCATGTCGCCCCGAAGGTGTCGCGACGTGGGAAGGTCGCGCAATGAATTCGGGTGAGCAGCTGCGGAAGCCGAATGGTCTTGTGCGCAAGCTCTTCGACAAGGCGGCCGGGCATCATGCGGCCGGTCGATTGCACGATGCCGACCGGACCTATGTCCGCTGTCTGGAACTCGAGCCGGGGCATGCGGCGGCCCATCACAATCTCGGCTTGATCGCGGGCCGCCTCGGCGACCACCCGCGCGCCGTCGTCCATCACACCGCTGCCCTCCGTGCCGCCTCGGATCAGCCCGTGCGCTGGATCGCACTGGCCGGCGCGTTGCTGGCATGTGACCGGGTGGCGGACGCCCGAGCCATCCTCGAACGGTTCCTGGCGTTCGGCTTCCCATCGGACCTCGTGCGCGAACAGTGCCGGCCGCTCGTGGCGATGCTCGACGCCAACGCCCGGATCCACTTCGAGGCCGGTCGGCTCGACGAAGCCGAGCGCCTGCTCGACATCCTCATTCTGCTCGACGACAGCCACGCCGAGGCGGTTCACCTCGCGGGTCTCATCGCCTTGCGCACCGGCCGTCCCGCGATGGCGGTCGACCTCATCACCATCGCCGTCTACCGCGATGCCAATAATGCGCGCTACTTCGCCGACCTCGGCTCGGCTTTTCGCGAGAGCGGCAAGACGATCGCCGCCGCGTCTTCGTTTGAGAAGGCGCTGGAACTCGATCCAACCCTCGACGGCACCCGTGTGGCCCTCGCCGACCTGTACCAGGAGGAGGGCCGGTTGCAGGACGCTGCAGAACTCTCGCGGAAGCTCGTGGCGCGTCATCCGGATTCGGCCGGGATGCACAACAATCTCGGCGCGGTGCTCCATCGCCTCGGGCACACGCGCGAGGCCATCGCCGCCTTCTCGCAGGCCTTGTCGCTCGATCCCGATGCCGCGATCGCGCACGGCAACCTCGTCTACGCAACGCTCTATGCCGAGCACCTCCCGGTGGAAGCCTATGCCGAGACGGCCCGGGATTACGGCCGCCGGCATGCCGACCCGCTCCTACGCCGCCGGCCCTTCGCCAACGATCGCAGCCCGGGCCGCCGGCTGCGCATCGGTTTCGTCTCGGGCGATTTCCGCGATCACCCGGTGGCGCGCTTCATCGAGCCGTTCCTCCATCATGCCGATCCCGCGCGCCACGACCTCGTCGCCTACAGCAACGCCGCGCGGGAGGACGCGGTCACGGCGGCGCTGAAGGCGCGCTTCAAGACATGGCGCCCGGTCGCGAAGCTCGACGATTCCGCGCTCGCGGATCTGATCGAGGCCGATCGCATCGACGTCCTGGTGGATCTGTCGAATCAGAGCGGCGGGCACCGGCTCCTGACCTTCGCGCGCAAGCCCGCCCCGGTCCAGGTGACCTGGATCGGGCTTCCTGCCACCACCGGTCTAACCAGCATCGACTACCGCCTCACCGACGCGGTCTGCGATCCCGTCGGCGACACCGAGCGGCTGCACACGGAAGAACTCTGGCGCCTGCCCGGCAGCGGCTTCTGCTACCAGCCGTTCCTGCCGGCCCCGGACGTCGCCAGCCGCGCGCCCTTCCTCGATACCGGCCATGTCACCTTCGGCTGCTTCAACCGCTTCGAGAAGGTCACCGACGGCACGCTGGCGGCCTGGGCGGCGATCCTCGCCTTAGTGTCGGATGCCCGCTTGATGCTGATCGTCGCCGACATCGACGATCCCCGCACCCGCATCACCGTCGATGCGCGCCTGACCGCGGCCAGGATCCCACTCGATCGCATCGTGTTCGCGCCGCGCACGGCGACCAACCGCTACGCCATCCACCGCCAAGTCGACATCGCCCTCGACCCGTTCCCGTTCAACGGCGCCACCACCACCTTCGACA
>CAZZZJ010000416.1:0-3760 GCA_964658355.1 Beijerinckiaceae bacterium | reverse complement strand
CCACGGCCGCCGCCCGCGACGCCTCGAACGGCCCCGCCTTCCTCGAAGCCGCCGAAGCGGCCTGCGGCGCGCGGATCGAACTTCTCTCGGGCCGGCGCGAGGCCGAATTGTCGGCGTTCGGCGTCGTCTCCGGCTTCCACGCGCCGGACGGCGTGGTGGGCGACCTCGGCGGCGGCTCGCTCGAACTCGTCGACGTGCGCGGCGCGGTCGTCGGACAGGGCGTGACGATGCCGCTGGGCGGCCTCGCGCTTCAGGACCTGTCCGGCGGCTCCCTGAAGAAGGCCGGCAAGATCGTGCGCGAGCACATGAAGAAGGCCGCGCCGCAACTCGAAACCCTGCGCGGGCGCACCTTCTACGCCGTCGGCGGCACGTGGCGGGCGCTCGCCCGGCTGCATCAGGCCGCCCGGCAATATCCCGTCCACGTCATGCACGGCTACAGCGTCGAGCCGTCCGACGAGCTGAACTTCCTCCAGGTGGTCGAGCAATCCGACGCCGCGACGCTGCAGGACGTCGAGGCCATCTCGGAGGCGCGGCGGCCGCTCCTGGCCTACGGCGCGGTGGTGCTGGAGGAGATCATCCGCGTCGGCCGCCCGCGCGAAGTTGCGATCTCGGCTTCGGGCGTGCGCGAGGGCCTGCTCTACGAGCAGATCGATCGCGAGACCCGGTCGCTCGATCCGCTGCTCGCCTCCTGCTCCGAACTGAACCAGCTGCGCGCACGCTCCCCGAGCCATGCCGACGAGCTGGTCGCCTGGACCGACCGGTTCGTGGCCGCCCTCGACGGACCCGAGACCGCCGACGAGCGCCGCCTGCGCCACGCCGCCTGTCTCCTCTCCGACATCGGCTGGCGGGCGCATCCCGACTATCGCGGCGAGCAGAGCATCGCCATCATCCAGAACGCGGCCTTCGTCGGCATCGACCATCCCGGGCGCGCCTTCCTCGCCCTGGCGATCTACTTCCGCCACGAGGGCGTCGCTCCGGAGAAGGCGAACCCGATGCTGCGGGCCATGGCGGGGCCGCGCCTGTTCGAGCGGGCCCGCCTCATCGGCGCCCTGCTGCGGGTCGCCTTCCCGATCACCGCCGGGATGGAAGGCGCGCTCCGGCGCATGCCGCTGGACGTCGAGGACGGCCGCGTCGTGCTGATCCTGCCGCCGGACTGGGACGCGCTGAACGGCGACCGCCTGCTCAATCGCGTCCGCGGGCTCGGGCGCATCGTCGGTCTCGACGGACGCGTGCGGATCGGCTGAGCCTTCCCGGCGACCGCGCCGAGGCGCGACGGGCCGGCCTCAGACCGTCCGCTCGGAAAAGATCGCCTTCTTGACGATCGCGTGGACGCCCCAGTTGCCGTCGACGACCTGCGTGATGCCGAAATCGACGGCGATCGACATCAGCGAGATCGCCTCGTCCTCGGTCAGCCCCTTCGCGTGCATCAGGAATTGCCGCATCTTGCGGAATGCGTCCCGCATCGCGAGGTCGATGGACGATTTCTCGAAGATCGCGCTCTGCGCGTCCGGGCCGAGGTCCTTGAGATAGTTCGGATAGCTGAAGCCCGAGAGAACCCACTCGTCGCCGGTCTCGATCATCGGGAAGTCGAGACGCTCCAGCGCGGTCCCGGCGAGATCCTGCTTCTTGTGGAGCACGAACTGGAACGTGCCGGTGAGCGAGCATTCGATCGCCGTGCCGCAAAGCTCGGAATCGCCTTGGCTGGCATGCGGATCGCCGACCGAGAACAGCGCGCCGGGCACCGCGACGGGATAGTACATCGTGGCGCCCTTGCCGATGCGCCAGTTGTCGATGTTGCCGCCGGTGTAGCTCGGCGGAATCGAATTCACCATGTCGGCTTCGGCCGGCGCCAGGCCCATCGTCCCGAAATGCGGCCGGATCGGTACCCGGATGCCCTTCAGCACGTCGAAGTTGCGTTGGGTCTTGGAGTGGTCGACCAGAAGTCCCGGGTAGTCGATCGTCGGGTGCGCGATGCCGTTCGGGTCGGTCACACCGGGCCAACGGAAGCTGTAGACCGCCTTCGCCCAGTCGCGCGTGCCGGTCGCATCGACCTCGTAGATGGTCACCACTTCCCGCGGCGTGTCGCCGGTGATGAGATCCTTGTAGTGGTAGCCCCACCAGGCGGCCGCATTGCTGCCGAAGGCCAGACCCTTGAACTTCGGGTTGGCGCAGGGCCGCGGCGTCACGTCGAGGATACGGACTTCCAGCACGTCGCCCGGCTCGGCCCCGCGGATCGCGACGGGGCCGGTGCAGATGTGGACGCCGAGGCCTCCACCGGGACCGAGCTTGGCGTCCTCCGGGCCCGCACCCCGGCGCGCGACACCCTTCCGATCCTTGGTCCAGAGATAGACGCTCTCGGCCCCCGGATCGCCCTGGATCATGCGCTCGGCGTCGTCGCTGGCCTGATGCGTCAGCGTCTCGATGGTCACGAAGTCGCCGGATGAGATCTCGACCTGGGGTCGCAGGTTCTTGCTGAAATAGCCCCAGTGAACCGTGTCGGCGTTGGCCGGGAGGATCTGATGCGTCGCCTGTCGCGGCCCGCGCGCGGCGCTGGTCTGGGCCAGCGCGGGCGTGACCAGCGACAGCCCACCGGCCGCGAGTGCGGCAGCGCCGCCCGTGGCGACGAAGCCGCTCTTCAGGAACGCCCGGCGCTCCGGTGCGAGGTCGCCGAGGAAGCGGCGACGGTGCTCGGCGAACGCCGCGCAGTTCGGATCGTCACCCTGGCACATCGAAACACCTCCTGGCCTCCCGGGAGCGCCGGGAAATGCAAGGGCATTGCCAAGGCCGACGACGCCTATTCCGAGATCATGCCAGCGCCGGGCTCGGCCGTGTCGAGCATCTGGCCGCCGCCGCCGGCCTGCGCCTCGACCACGGCGGCGGTCGTCACGTTGACGATGCCGCGCGCGGTCACCGACGGCGTCAGGATGTGGGCGGGCTTGGCCGGGCCGATCAGCAGCGGGCCGACGGGCAACGCGTCGGCCAGGACCTTGGCGAACTGGTAGGCGATGTTGGCGGCGTCGAGATTCGGGAAGATCAGCACGTTGGCCGAGCCCTTCAGCGGCGAGCCGGGCAGCACCCGGTCGCGGACCATCTCGGACAGGGCCGAATCCGCCTGCATCTCGCCGTCGACCTGGAGATCGGGCGCGCGCTCCTGGATGAAGCCGAGGGCCGCACGCATCTTCATCGCCGAGGGCGTGTCCGACTGGCCGAAGTCGGAATGGCTGAGGAGCGCGATCTTGGGGGTGATGCCGAAGCGCGTGACGTGCCCGGCGCAGGCCACCGCCAACTCGGCGATCTCCTCGGCGCTCGGGTCGGGGCGCACATGCGTGTCGGCGAGGAAGTAGGCGCCCTTCTTGGTAACGATCAGGCTCATCGCGGCGCATTGCGTCACGCCCGGCGAGAGCCCGATGATGTCGCGGATGATGCGCAGCCGCGTCTCGAACCGCCCCTCGAGGCCGCAGATCAGCGCGTCGGCCTCGCCGCGGCGCACGGCGATGGCGCCGATGATCGTCGTGTTGGTGCGGACCAGCGTGCGGGCCGCGTCCGGCGTGATGCCGCGCCGCCCGGCGATGTCGAGATAGGTCTGGACGTAGGAGCGGTAGCGCGGATCGTCTTCCGGGTCGATCAGCTCGAAGTCGCGGCCCTCCTGGATCGACAGGCCGAAGCGCTTGAGCCGGGTCTCGACCACCCGCGGGCGGCCGACGAGGATCGGCTTGGCGACCCCGTCCTCGACGATGGCCTGGACCGCGCGCAGCACGCG
>CAZZZJ010000415.1:0-3766 GCA_964658355.1 Beijerinckiaceae bacterium | reverse complement strand
CGTCATGTGCCAGCTCGACCTGACCGAGCCGGAAGTGCAGGCGATGCGGATCGACCTCAACCATCTGATCGACAGCCTGTCGAAGGACTGATCCCGCCGCCCGCTCAGGGCGCGGCCTCCCTGTCGATGCCGGCGAGCCCCGCCTCGTAGACGCCGGCGATGTCGGCGACGGCCTCGGCCTCGGTCATGCCCTCGGCTTCGAAGCGCGCGGTCCAGGTGATCGTCGAACCCTTGCCGATCGGCGCCACCGAGAGCGTCGCGGCGTAGCCCTTCACCGGCAACGGACCCGAGACGAGCCTGTAGGAATAGCTGAACGCCGCCTCGTCCCGCGCGGTCTCGATCTCGACCAGCGTCCCGAGGTTGCCCGCAGCCACCAGGGCGCGCACCGGGGCGCCCGCCTCCGTCGAGAGCGTGCAGCGCGTCACTTGCGGGTGCCAGCGCGCGATGTCGCAGAAGCCACCGATCAAAGACCAGACGGCGGCGGGCGGCGCGGCGACGACGCGCGCGCGCGTGACCTCGAGCGCCGAGGCGGACCAGGATTGCACGGACAGTCCGATCGAGACCGCGCAGAGGAGCCCGACCGGATTCGGCAGGCGGGTGACGGACTTGAGCTTTCGCGTCTGCATGATCGGCCCCGAACTTTCTGCTTCCGCTCACATAGAGGCTCACGCTCGCATCGGGCGACGCCCCGCGACGATCACGCCTTCGCCGCCAGGATCGCCCAGCCGTGCGGCGGCAGGCGGAGGCGTGCGTGCGCTTCTCCACCGTCGATCACCGCGGCCTGCCCGGCCTCGACGCCGAGCGCTCCCGGCGCCGGCTGCTCGGAGGGCGCGTCCGACAGGTTGAGAGCGAGAAGGAGCCGCCGGCCGTCGCCTTGCACGTCCAGCGTCATGGCGGTGTTGGCCAGGTGCAGCGTCCGCGTCCGCGCCGTATGCAGCCAGGAATGCCGACGGCGCAGGGTGACGAGTTCCTGGTGCAGCCGGTAGGTCGGCCAGCCCTCCGCCGCGAGGTCGCCGGGGCTGTGGGGAAAGGCCGGGCGGATCGCGTCGTCGCCGCCGGCGCGCTCTTCCTTGATCCCGCGGAAGGCCTGCTCGTCGCCCGCATAGATCGAGGGTGTGCCGCCGACCGTGAACAGAACGGCCAGGGCATGGGGCAGGTGGCGGATGTCGGCGAGCCGACTCGCGATCCGGGTCACGTCGTGATTGCCGACGAAGGTCATCGGCACGAAGGCGTCGAGGAAGGAACCGTGCCGGTCGAGAGCATGCGCCAGCTCGAACAGGTTGCGGTCGTTCAGGCCGCTCCAGACCGCCTTCCACAGCTCGTACTGCGTGACCGAATCCATGCCGGACCCGGTGACGATGGCGGCATAGTCGCCGTGGATCACTTCGCCGACGACGTAGGCGTCGGGGTGCGCCGCACGGACGCGCGGCAGGACGTGCGTCCAGAACGATGTCGGGACCGCGTAGGCGGCGTCGAGGCGCCAGCCGTCCGCACCGCGGTCGAGCCAGTGGTTCATCACCGCGACGACGTGGTCGGCGACCTCGGGATGGGCGTGGTTCAGCGTCACCAGGGCGCGGTGGCCCTCGAAGCAACGATGGTCCGGCACGTCGCCCGGATTGATGCCCTCCGGCCAGGTCAGTTGGAACCACCCGGCCCGCGCAGCGGACGGGCCCTCGTCGAGCACCGTGCGGAAAGCCGGGAAGTCTCGGCCGACATGGTTGAACACGCCGTCGAGCATGATCCTCAGGCCTCGCGCGCGGGCGGCGGCGACCAGCCGGTCGAAGTCGCCGTCATCGCCGAGCCGCGGATCGATGCGCAGATAATCGATCGTGTCGTAGCCGTGGGTCGAGGACGCGAAGATCGGCCCGAGCGCCAGCCCGGTCGCGCCGAGGTCGGCGGCGTAGTCGAGCCAGGCCGTGAGGCGATCCAGGCGGTGCACGATTTCGGCGCGATGCCCGAGCGTCGCCTCGGCCCCGACGAAACCGAGGGGGTAGACCTGCCACCACACGGTGTCGCGAATCCAATCGGGCATGGCTGTCTGCGTTCCTCGGCCGGCGCGGCCACGCCCCGGGAGATAGGGCGCGGCCTCAGCGGCGCAGCCGGTTGCCGAGCACGAAGCCGTAGAGGCCCATCAGGATGATGCCGGCCGCGCCCTCGATCCCGACGAGCAGGTTGGTGAAGCGGCCGATCGGCTTGACGCCGATCTCGGGCGGGTTCGCCGTCATCATGTTCAGCGCGCTGTAGCTCAGCCAGTCGACGGCGTTGCGGGTCGGTTCGCCGGAGCCGTCGGGGATCAGGCCGCCGGCGATGCCGAACAGCGCCGCGAAGGCGACGATGAGGATGGCGAAGGCGCGGGCGATCCGCGACAGGCTCTCGCCGTAATCGCACAACCACTCGACGAAGCGGTCCGAGGTCCAGCGGTAGCCGTGGCGCAGGAACGCCTGCCCGTCCCGCGCCGTCCAGGCCGCACGGGTCTTCTGCCCGGCCTCCAGGCGGCCCATGCGGCGGCCGCGCTTGTACGCCCAGCTCGCCTCGTCGTGGCTGCCGATGCTCTTCAGGTTCTGTTCGAGGGCAAGATAGCTCGCCTGCGCGCCGGCGAAATCGCCCGCCACCTCCTCGCCGACCATGCCGCCGAGCTGCTCGATCCGCATCCGCGTGCCGTTGAGCCACGCGCCGGCGAAGCGTGCATGGTGCAGCTTGCACGTGGCGAAGTTCAGCCGCACCAGGCTGGTGTCCGAGAGGTCGGCGCCGGAGAGATCGGCACCGTCGAGCTTGACGTTCGCGAGGTTGGCGCCGCGCAGCCGCGAACCGACGAGGCGGGCCTTGGTCAGGCTCGCGCCTTCGAAATCCGCATGGGTCAGGTTCACGTCGGAGAGGTCGGCCTCGTCGAGCCGCGCCCGCCTGAAGCTGGTGTCGTCGGCATCCGCCCCGGTGAAGTCCGCACCCCAGAGGTCGGCGCCGGAAAAATCGGCGCCGTCGAGCAGCGCCTTCGAGAACTTCGCGAAGCGCAACGCCGCGTCGTCGAAGCGCGCATCCTCCAGCATCGCGTCGCGGAAGCTCGCCTGCCCGGCGACGATGCCGCGAAAATCCGTTCCGCTGAGGTCGGCCTCACTGAGGTCGGCCGCCTCCAGGATCGCGCCGGTGAAGGTGGCGGACCGGCCGACCGCGCCGGAGAGGTTGGCGCGCCGCAGGTTCGCGCCGGACACGTTCGTCCCTTCCATCCGGGCGCGGTCCAGGATCGCGTCGGCGAGGCCGAGGCCGCGGCATTCCGGGTCCCACCAGGCCGGCGGCGTTTGTGCCGGGTCGAGATGGCGCGTCAGGGTCGCGCTCGCCACATCGATGCCGACGAGATCGATGCCATGCTCACCGGTCCCGAAGGGCGCGCCGCGCGCGTCCGCGATACGGGCCAGGATCGCCTCGGTTCGCGGGTCGCGCGGTGCATTGGGGGCGCGCAGCGGCGGGGTCTCGTTCCGGTCGGACAATCGGGATTTTGCTTTCGATGATGGCAGTCGTGCGATGACCGCTGTCGCGAGCCGTACCACGCCGGAGCGTCAGGCGCCGCCCCTCCACGGGGCACGCGGTGTTTGCCGCACGGGCCATCCCGAACCCTTTCCGCCGACCGCGGGTTCTGCTGCTGAGACCGGGGCTTCGGCCTGGTCCAGTGTCGCGATGCTCGGAGCTTCGGGAATGACGGATTCGGTTCAGCTCGACCCCTACGAAGGCCCGGCCGGCGGCTGGGGGTCCGCGAAGTCGCTGACCGAGATCC
>CAZZZJ010000414.1:0-3776 GCA_964658355.1 Beijerinckiaceae bacterium | reverse complement strand
CGAGGCCGAGGAAGGACAGGGCGGCCTCGAGCAGGATGGCGTGCGCCATCTCCAGGGTCGCCACCACGATGAGCGCGTTGAGGATGTTCGGCAGCACCTCCTGGAACAGGATGCGGGCCGGGGAGAAACCCGTGGCGCGGGCGGCGGCGATGAAGTCCTGGTCGCGGATCTGCCGCGTCGCCGCGCGGGTGACCACGGCGAAGCGGTCCCAGAGCAGGAAGCCCAGCACCAGCACCACCACCTTCAGCGAGCCGCCCACGAGGGAGGCCATGGCCAGCGCCACCAGCACCACCGGCATGGCGAGCCGCGTGGTGACGACGTAGCTCACCACCGCGTCGACCCGGCCGCCGAAATAGCCGGCGCAGATACCGAGCGTCGTCCCGATCACGCCCGAAATGGCGGCGGCCGCGAGCCCGATCAGAAGGGAGATCTGGCTGCCGTAGATCAGGCGGCTCAGGTAGTCGCGCCCGAGCTTGTCGGTGCCGAGCACGTGATCCCAGGTGCCCTTGGCCTGCCAGATCGGCGGGATCAGGCGCCGGGAGACGTCCTGGGCGTAGGGGTCGTGGGGCGCGATCAGCGGGGCGGCGAGCGCGCAGAGCAGGATGATCCCGAGGATGCCGGCGCCGATCAGGAAGCCGCCGTGATGGAGGCCGCGTCGGAGCGCCAGGGCGGTGGGCGAACGGGCGGCCGGCAGCGACGACGGGCCCTCGGTCGGACCGGCGATCGGCGAGTCCGGCAGGCCGGCATCGAGCGGGGATGCGGATGGCTGGAGGGTCATTGGCGCAGCCGGGGATCGAGGAAGGCGTTGAGGAGATCGGCGGCCAGAGTCAGGGCGATGTAGATCATCGCCAGGACCAGCACGATCGCCTGCACCACCGGGAAGTCGTTGCGGGCGATGGATTCCCAGGCGAGCTGGCCAAGCCCCTGGAGCGAAAACACCGCCTCGATCACGATGGAGCCGCCGAGCATGAAGCCGAACTGGACGGCGGCGAGGGCGATCACCGGGATGACGGCGTTGCGAAGCGCGTGCCGGATCAGGATCTTGCGCGGGGCCAAGCCCTTCGCTCGGGCGGTGCGGACGTAGTCGGAGGCCAGGACCTCCAGCATGCCGTTGCGGGTCAGCCGCATCACCGCCGGCATGGCGTAGTAGCCGAGCGCCACGGCCGGCAGTACGAAATGCTTCCAGGTCGTGTTGCCGGAAACCGGGAGCCAGCGCAGGTTCACGGAGAAGATCATGATCAGGGTCAGGCCGAACCAGAAGCTCGGCATGGCCTGCCCCAGCACCGAGATCGAGAGGGCGGCCCGGTCGATCCAGGTGTCGCGCCGGACCGCGGCGAGAACCCCCAGCGGGATCGCCACGAAGAGCGCGACGGCCAACGCCACCACCCCGAGGAACAGGGTGATCGGCAGGCGGGCGGCGAGCAGGTCGATCACGCTCTCGCGGAAGTAGAACGAGTTGCCGAAATCGAGCCGGATCGCCCGGCCCGCCCAGGCGGCGAACTGGGTGAGAAGAGGTTGGTCGAGCCCGTACTGGACCCGGATCGCCTCGACCTGAACGGAGGTCGCCTCCGGCCCCGCGATGGCGGTGGCGAGATCGCCGGAGAGGTGCAGCAGCATGAAGCTCGCCACCGACACCGTCACGGCGACCGCGAGGGCCACGAGACTTCGTTGGATCATGAATCGCAGCATGGCCCGGTTCCCTCGCTCGATCGACGGTCGGTCGGCTTCAGGCGCCGGCCGTCACTTCCACCGTGCCGCGTAGAAGCGCGGCAGCTCGTCGGGCTGCGCCGTGAAGATCAGGTCCGACGTGAAGGCGTAGTTCGTCGAGTACGAGAACAGCGGCAGGGCGTAGGCTTGGGCGGCGATGCGCTTGAGGGCTTCGGCGTACTTGGCCTTCCGCACGGCAGGGTCGGTCGCCCCGTCCCCGGCCTGGAGGGCCGCGATGGTCTCGGGATCCTTGGTCAGGTCCTCGTCGCCGCCGCGGAAGTAGACGCCCGTGAAGGCCGAGACGTCGAGGACCGAGAACGACCCCCAGGTCTGGAAGGCGATCGAGACCTTGCCGCCGCGGATCAGGTCGCGCAAAGCCGCATAGCGCAGGTAGTTCAGCCGCGCCTTGATGCCGACCGCACGCAGGTAGCCGATCACCGCCTCGGCGTAGTCGCGCTCGCGATAGGCGCCGATGTCGATCTCGAAGCCGTCCGGATAGCCCGCCTCCTTCAGGAGCGCCTTGGCCTTGGCCGCGTCGTAGGCATAGCGCGGCACGCCTTCGTCGGTGCAGCCGAACTGGTCGATGAAGCAGGCCGCGTTCATCACCCGGCTTCCGCCGCGCACGAGATTCTCCACCATCGCCTTGCGGTCGATGGCGTAGGAGATCGCCTGGCGGACGCGGGCATCCTTCAGGGGCGAGTTCTCCTTGGCCCGGCTGAGGGTGTCGAACTGCAGGAAGCCGACCCGCATGGTCTCGGCACTGAGGACCGAGACGTTGGGGATGTCCTTCAGCTGATCGGCCTGGTCGCTCGGCACGCGCCAGATCCAGTCGATGCCGCCGGTGACGAGTTCGGCCATGCGGCTGTCGGCGTCGGGGATGACGCGGAATTCGAGCTTGCCGATCTTCGCGGCACCGATCGGGCTGCCGGGCCAGTACCGGGCGAAGCGCTCCATCTTCACGCCGCGCCCGTTCTCGACCGCGGTGATGCGGTAGGGGCCGGTCCCGACGGGCGCCTTGGCGAAGCCGTCGAGGCCGACCTTCTTGAAGTAGGCCGCCGGGAAGATCGGTGTCGGGCCGGCAAGGTATTCGAGCGCCGCCGGGAAGGCGGCCTTCAAATGGATGCGGACCGTATGGGCGTCGACGACCTCCGTCGACTTCATCCAGTCGACGTTCTGCTTCGTCACCGTGCGGGCTTCCGGCGTCAGAACGTAATTGAAGGTGAATGCCACGTCCTCCGGGCCGAAGGCGTCGCCGTTGTGGAAGGTGACGCCCTCGCGCAGGGTCAGTTCGAGGGTGACGGGATCGACCCACGTCCAGGCGGTGGCCAACATCGGCTGGTAGGTACCGGTCTTCGGATCGCGGTAGATCAGGGTATCCCAGACGTTACGGGCCAGGATGACGCCCTCGCGAGCGCTGTTGTGATAGGGGCTGACGTTTTCCGGCTCGGTGTCCGACGCGTAGACCAGGGTGTCGTTCGCCTTGCCGGCGAGCGCCGGGACGCTCACGGACAGCATCAGCAGAGCGAGCGCGGCGCGCGCCGTGGAGCCGTGTCTCGTCCTGATCCCGCTCGCCATGATGTCGGTCCTTCTCACCCGTCCGCGCGGTCAGCCTCGTGCCGTCCGCATCCACATGCCGCTTTTTTCGTCGTGCCATGGTGTTGTGCAATTGGCATCGCAACAAGTAGAATTTGGCGATTGCTGCCGTGCCGTTTCGGCAATCGACAGGTTTCCATGAACGTCTCGGGCCTGCGCTACGTCCTGGCCGTCGCCAGAACCGGGTCGATTGCCGCGGCCTCGACGCATTTAAACATCGCCGCGTCGGCGATCAGCCGCCAGATCGCCAATCTCGAGACCGAACTCGACTGCATCCTGTTCGAGCGTCGTCCGCGCGGCATGGTGCTGAGCGCGGCCGGGGAGTTGCTGGCGGAACACGCGCGCCAGACCCTCCTGCGCGCCGAGCAGGTCGCGGCCGAGATTCAAGAACTGCAGGGCCTGGCGCGTGGCTTCATCCGCATCGCCACCTCGGAGGGTTTCGCCCTCGACCTCCTGCCGAACGCGATCGCGGAGTT
>CAZZZJ010000413.1:2571-3780 GCA_964658355.1 Beijerinckiaceae bacterium | reverse complement strand
CGGCGCACCTTCTGGGCCTGTGCCGCCGGGTGGGCGCTCGACGGCATGGACTTCATGATCTACCCGCTGGTGATCGGCACGATCATCAGCCTGTGGAAGGTCGACCCGGGCACGGCGGGGCTCGCCGCCACCGTCACGCTGCTCGCCTCGGCGCTGGGCGGATGGCTCGCCGGCTTCGTCGCCGACCGCATCGGCCGCGTGCTGACCTTGCAGATCACCATCCTCTGGTTCTCGTTCTTCTCCCTGGTCTGCGCCTTCGTGCAGAACTTCGAGCAGCTGCTCGTCGCCCGCGCGCTGCTCGGCCTCGGCTTCGGCGGCGAGTGGGCGGCGGGCGCGGTGCTGATGGGCGAGACCATCCGGGCGCAGTACCGCGGCCGGGCGGTCGGCTCGGTGCAGTCCGGCTGGGCGATCGGCTGGGGCATGGCGGTGCTGTCGCAGGCGGTGCTGTTCTCGACCCTGCCGCCCGAGAGCGCCTGGCGCTGGATGTTCGTGATCGGCGCCGCGCCCGCCCTGCTGGTGTTCTATCTCCGCCGCTACGTCGAGGAGCCGAAGGTCGCCGCCGAGACCCGCGCCAGGGCGCGCGCCGCCGGCGAGCAGCCCAAGCTCTGGGAGATCTTCTCCGGCCCGCTGCTGCGCACCACGATCCTCGCCTCGCTCGCCGCCGCGGGCTGCCAGGGCGGCTACTACGCCATCACCACCTGGCTGCCGCGCTACCTCACCACCGAGCGCGGCCTGTCGATCGTGTCCTCGACCGGCTACCTCTCGGCGCTGATCGTCGGTTCGTTCACCGGCTACCTCGTCGGCGCCTGGCTCGCCGACCGGCTCGGGCGGCGCCCGCTGTTCCTGATCTTCTCCGTCGGGGCGATCCTGGTGATCGTCGCCTACACCCAGCTCCCGCTCTCGAACGCGGTGCTGTGGGTGCTGGGCTTCCCGCTCGGCTTCTTCGCCTCGGGCTACTTCTCGGGGATGGGCGCCTTCCTCACCGAGCTCTACCCGACGCGGCTGCGCGGCTCGGGACAGGGCTTCTGCTACAATTTCGGCCGGGGCCTCGGCGCGCTGTTCCCGTTCCTGGTCGGCGAGCTCTCCAAGTCGATCGGGCTCGCCTCGGCGATCGCGGTCTTCGCCGCCGGCGCCTACGGCGTGTTCTTCGTCGCCGCCTTCGCCCTGCCGGAGACGCGGGGCAAGGTGCTGCACGCCGACGGGTAGGGG
>CAZZZJ010000413.1:0-2471 GCA_964658355.1 Beijerinckiaceae bacterium | reverse complement strand
ACGGCGTGCTGGTCCAGGTCAGCGTCCACGGCACCGACAACCGGCTGCTGCTGGAGACGCTGGCCGCCGACCCGGAGCGCCTGCGCGGCATCGCCGTGATCCCGCTCGGGCTGCCGGAGCGGGAGCTTCTGGCGATGAAGGAGGCGGGCGTCGTCGGCCTGCGCCTCAACGTGCTCTACGGCGGCGGCATCGATTTCGATCAGGTCGAGGCCTACGGCGCGCTCGCCCGCGCGATGGGCTGGCACCTGCAGTTCCTCATCGACGCAAGGAGCCTGCCGCCCTTGGCCGCCCGCCTCTCGCGGCTGCCGGTGCCGTTCGTCGTCGACCACATGGGCCACATGCCGACCTCGGCGGGGCTGGCCGACCCGGGCTTCGCCACCCTGGTGGCGCTGGTGCGCGACGGCGCCTTCGTGAAGCTGTCGGGCGCGTTCCGGACCTCGGTGGCGGGGGCGCCCTACACCGACACGATTCCCTTCGCCCGCGCGCTGAACGACGCGGCCCCCGAGCGCTGCCTCTGGGGCTCCGACTGGCCGCACGTCGCCGCCTGGAACGGCCCGCCCAAGCTCGCCACGCTCCTCGACCTGATGGCCGACTGGGTGCCGGACGCGGGCCGTCGGCAAAAACTCTTCGTCGACAACCCCCGCGCGCTCTACGGCTTCAGGTAGCTCCGGCCGTCGAGATAGGCCTTGCGCCAGCGCTGGATCGCCACCCGCTCGAACAGGCCGGCCTTGGCGAACGGATCCGCGGCGATGAAGCGCTCGGCCTCCGCCCGCGTCTCGACGTCGACGAGGTACAGGCCGCCGCCCGCATCCGACCCGTCGTCGGCAAGCTTGGCGCCGCAGGCGAGCAGCAGCGCGGCCTGGGCCTCCAAAAAGGCGAGGTGCTCGGCCCGGGCCTCGCGGCGCAGATGCTGGTGGTCGGGCTTGTCGAAGGTCTCGATGATGAACGGCATGGTGGCTCCGGGCGCGCGGCTGATGCTGTCGATGCGCCGGGTGTAGCGCGGCGCGGGGCGCACGGCGCCGGCGGGCCCTGACACCGGGCGGGCGTTCTCACGCGTTCGGCCCCGCCGGGCGCGATCGGCGACCGGGACACAACTACAAGAAGGGCGCCGACATGCCGAGCGCCGCCGTTCCCTTGGCGGATTGCGCGCACGGCACCGGCCTGCCTCCGGACGCGGGACGACCCGTCAACCGGGGGAGGCCGCACCACCGCTTCCGCGTACGGGCACGCGGAGCGGGCTCGCGCCGACAGCCCTCGGGAGGACCCTCCGTGACACGCATCATCCCCGCATCCGCGCTCGCCGCAGCGCTGCTCGCAGGCGGACTCGCGGCCACCCCGGCCCGCGCCCAATACGCGGACGGCGGCATCAAGATCGGCATCCTCACCGACATGTCCGGCGGCTATTCGGACCTCGCCGGCAAGGGCTCGGTCACGGCGGCGCAGCTGGCGATCGAGGATTTCGGCAAGACCATCGGCGGCCGCAAGGTCGAGCTGATCTTCGCCGATCACCAGAACAAGGCCGACATCGCCTCCACCATCGCCCGCCGCTGGTTCGACACCGAGGGGGTGGACGCGATCTTCGACACGAACTCCTCGGTGGCCGGGCTCGCCGTGCGCGAGATCGCGCGCGCCAAGGGCAAGATCGACATCAATTCCGGCGCCGGCTCCATGGCGCTCACCAACGCCGCCTGCTCGGCCACCGGCGCGCACTGGTCGTGGGACACCCACGCGCTCGCGGCCGGCACCGCCGCGGCGCTCGCCGACGACCCGAAGAACACGTGGTTCTTCATCACCGCCGACTACACCTTCGGCCACGACCTCGAGGCCCAGGTCACCCGCGTGGTGAAGGCCAAGGGCGGCACGGTGCTGGGCTCGGTCAAGCACCCGTTCCCCAACGCCGACTTCTCGTCCTACCTCATCCAGGCGCAGGCCTCGGGCGCCCGGATCATCGGCATGGCCAATGCCGGCGCCGACACGATCAACACCATCAAGCAGGCTGCCGAGTTCGGGATCGCGGAGGGCGGCCAGTCGCTCGGCGGCCTCAACATCTTCCTCACCGATATCGACGCGGTGGGCTTGAAGGCCGCCCAGGGCATGATCCTGACGACGGGCTTCTACTGGGACCTCGACGACCGGACCCGCGCCTTCGCCAAGCGCTTCGGCGAACGCATGGGCGGCCGGATGCCGACCATGGTCCAGGCGGGGGACTATTCGGCGGTGCTGCACTACCTCGCAGCGGCGGACGCGGCCGGCACCGACGACGGCCTCAAGGTCATGGCCAAGATGCGCGAATTGCCGATCGAGGACGCCTTCGCGCGGAACGCCCGGCTACGCCCCGACGGTCGCATGGTCCACGACATGTATCTCGCGCGGGTGAAGACGCCGGCCGAGTCGAAGGGGCCGTGGGACTTCTACACGATCCTGAAGACCATTCCGGGCGATCAGGCGTTCCAGCCGCTCGCGCAGAGCAC
>CAZZZJ010000412.1:0-3785 GCA_964658355.1 Beijerinckiaceae bacterium | reverse complement strand
GGTGGCTCGAGCTGTGCGGGCGCCATTCCCTCGAGGTGTTCGCCCTGGGCTGCCTGGTGGCGCTGATCGGCCGGATCACCTACCGCACGTTCGGAGCGACATGGCCGCTGCAGCTGGGCGTGAACCTGTCCGGCCTCGCCGCGATGATCGCGCTGGCATGGTTCCTCGACCGACGGGCCCGCCTCAGCGCCGTCCCATGACCACCCGCAGCTTGTCGGCCAGATCCTCGCGACCGTAAGGCTTGTTGAGCAGCGGCAGGTCGGCCGGCAGGCCGTCCGCGCCGAAGGCCGAGGCGGTGTAGCCGGAGGCGAGCAGCACGCGCAGGTCGGGTCGCAGGCGGCGCGCCTCGACCGAAAGCTGTACCCCGTTCATCCCGCCCGGCATCACCACGTCGGAGAACAGAATATCGACCCGCTCCGGTCCTTTCAGGCGGGCGAGTGCCTCGGCGGCATGGGTCGCGGTCAGGGTCCGGTAGCCGAGTTCGCTCAGGCTCTCGACCGCCATGTCGAGCACAGCCGGCTCGTCCTCGACCACGAGGATCACCTCGCCGTCGGTGGCGCGGCGCAGCGGCATCGGCCCCTCGGCGCGGACCGGTGCGGGCCGCTCCATCGATTGCGGCAGGTAGATCGATACGGTCGTCCCGACGCCGACCGTGCTCCGGAGGACCACCTGGCCGCCGCCCTGGCGGGCGAAGCCGTAGACTTGGCTGAGGCCGAGGCCGGTGCCCTTGCCAACCTCCTTCGTGGTGAAGAACGGCTCGAACGCGCGGGTGGCGGTAGCGGCATCCATCCCGTGGCCGCTGTCGGTCACCGCGACGTGGACGTAGTGGCCGGGCGCCAGCTCGGGAGGCGTGGCTCCGTGATCCTCCGTCACCGTGAGGTTCTCGGTCCTGACCGTCAGGCGGCCGCCGGACGGCATCGCGTCGCGGGCGTTGACCGCGAGGTTGAGGATCGCGCTCTCGAACTGGCCGGGATCGAGCCGCACCGGATCGAGCGCGGCGTCGAGATCGAACTCGACGGCGACGGTCTCGCCGACGGCGCGCTGTAGCAGGGTGCGGAAATCCTTGAGCAGGCGGTTCGGGTTGACCGTCTCCGGGCGCAGAACCTGGCGGCGCGAGAACGACAGCAGCTTCTCGGTGACTTCGGCGCCGCGCCGTGCCGCGGTCATCGCCGAACCCGCGAGTCGCTCCACCCGCTGTGCATCGCCGGGGCGCCGGACGATCATGTCGAGGTTGCCGATGACGATGGTCAGGAGGTTGTTGAAGTCGTGCGCGACGCCGCCTGTGAGCTGGCCGATCGCCTCCATCTTCTGTGCCTGGTTCAGGCGTTCGTCGGCGTCCTGGCGCTCCGTGGTGTCCACGACGATGCCGGCGAGGTTCGTCGCCCGGCCGGATTCATCCCGAATCGCCCGACCCCGGAGCCCGATCCAGCGCGTCGCCCCGTCGCCGGCGCGGAGAATGCGGCAGTGCAGGTCGAGCGAACCCGTGGCTGCGGCGGTCGCGAAGGCGGCCTCGGCAAGGCTGCGATCCTCCGGTAGGACGTGGGCGAGGGTCGCCGCCACGTCCCAATGCGGCTGCAGGGCGTCGTAACCGAAGATCGCGTCGTGGCGCAGGCTCCGCCTCGAGGTGCCGGCCACCAAGTCGAGTTCCCAGTTGCCCATGTCGGCCGCGTCGAGGGCGATCGCGAGGTGGTCGCGGGCGAACTGGAGGTCGGCGCGCTGGCGTTCGCGCGCCTCGGCGATGTGCTCGGCATGGCCATAGAGCAGGTGCACCTTGTGCAGGTAGGCGCACAGCACGACGATTCCCGAGATCAGGGCCTCCATCCGTCCGGCGAACCAGCCGACGGTGCCGCGGGCCGCGCCCGGCAGCGTGACCAGGTTGTCGAGGAGCAGCAGGAACAGCGAGACGGCCAGCCAGAGCTGGAGCAGGCTGCGCAGGCGCGTCGTCCAGCACAGGGTCGCCAGTGAGGCGAGGGTCAGCGCCACGACCGCGGGCCCGATGCCCGAGGTGGTCAGAGGCCAGTAATCGTCGCCGATGACGGTGGTCGGAAGCCGGTCGGGATGAGCGACGACGATGTAGGTCAGCCCGGTGACGATCGCCGCGACGCCGATCGCCGCGGCGATTCCGACAAGTGCGGATCGTTCGGGCGCGATGAACCGCCGGCGACCATCGCCTTCCATGATCGCGTAGGGCAGCGCGAAGAGCGGCGGGCCGAGATGCCACAGTGTCCAGAGCCACGTCGTCGTCGCTGGTCCCGAACCGAGGATACGGTCCGCGCCGAAGACGTTCGGGAAGGTCAGGAGCTGTGCCGCGACGATCAGCGTGACGTAGAGAGAGCCGGCCGAGAGCACCAGGAGCGGCACCGAGCGGGTGCGTCCGTACTGCGCGAAGAACAGTGCGGTGGTGACCGCGTAGATGACGGCGAGGGCAGATTGGTAACTCGGCACGAAGCCCGGCATCGGCGCCATCGGGTGCGCGACGATCGGGAGAAGCGCGAATGACAGCCCGGCGAAGGCGATGCAGACGAACCCTGCGAACCAGCGTTGACCGCGCCCGGGCGCCACGTTGGCGAAGGTCGTCAGGTCGGCATGGCGCGGTGTGTCGTTCACGGATGGACTCCGGCCGCGCGAGAGGAATTGTGAAGCCCAGACACGGGAATTGCGACAGGTTACCACACCCGGCGCGGCGCAACCATCGACGATCGCCGACGCGGGCCTAGCCGCGCCGGCGGTGGTCGATCACCGTTCCGTCCGTCGAAGGCCGAGGAGGATCTTCCGCGTTGCCCGGCGTTCGGCCTGGATCTGCGCGACGAGGGTCTCGGCACTGGGCGTTCCCATCGCCGTCGCCATTCGGGCGAGCGCACCGCGCGACGGCGCCGCCCCATCCGCGCCCACCAGCCGCTGCCAATGATGGACGGCGTCGAACAGCCGGTAGGCGGCCGCGAGCCGACCGGCGGTATCCATCGGGAGCAGCCCAACGGCCCCCGCCCGCTCCAGGACCGCGTCAGCGGTCGCACCGATCAGTTCCGGATGGGCATGCGCATGACCGAGGACCAGCGCCTGCGCGAGGAACTCCAGATCGAGCAGGGCGCCCGGCGCCAATTTCAGGTCGAGCGGTCCGCGATGACCCTTCTCGCGCGCGACCAGCGCGCGCATGTCGCGCACCGCATCGCAGACCGCGGCGGCATCGCGCGCGCGCGCCACCGTCTCGCGCAGATGCGCGCCGATCTCGGCGGCGAGGCCCGCATCGCCCGCGATCACCCGCGCCCGGGTCAGGACCATGTGCTCCCAGATCTCGGCCTCGCCCTGGTGATAGGCGACGAAACCCCGGGCCTGCACCGCCGTCGGACTGTGCTCGCCGCCCGGCCGCAGGCGCAGGTCCACCGCGAAGAGACCGCCGCGTCGGGTCTGGACGGTCAGCGCCGCATAGAGCCGCTGGGCCAAGCGGTTGTAGGCCACGACCGCGTCGATCGCCTTCGGGCCGGTGGTGGTGCGGTCCTCGGGATCGAAATCGTAGACGATCACGAGGTCGAGGTCCGATTCCGCCGTGAGCTGGCGTGAACCGAGGCGCCCGACGGCGATAATTGCGCAGCGGCCCCTCGGCACGGTGCCGTATTCCGCCGCGAAGGCGCGCTCGACGGCGGCGAGGCTGGCGGCGACCGCGGCTTCCGCGATCGCCGAATAGGCTTCGCCGGCTTGGGCCGCCGACAGGATCCCCGAGAGCAGGCGGGCGCCCGTCACGAACCGCATCTGCCGGGCCGCGTCGCGGCTGCGGTCGAGGAAGGTTT
>CAZZZJ010000411.1:0-3792 GCA_964658355.1 Beijerinckiaceae bacterium | reverse complement strand
GGCAAGGCATCCAGCGCCTCGAACAGGCCGGCGCGGCGGCGCGGGTCGAGATGGGCGGCGACCTCGTCGAGCAGGATCAGAGGCGCGATCCCGCTCATGGCCCGTACCAGCTGGGCATGGGCCAGGACGAGGCCGATCAGCAGGGCCTTCTGCTCGCCGGTGGAGGCGGTCGCGGCCGGCACGTCCTTGGGGCCGTGCCGGACGACGAGGTCGCTCGTCTGTGGGCCGGACAACGTGCGTCCGGCGGCGCGGTCGCGCGGGCGACCGCGGGCGAGGGCGAGGCGGAACCGGTCCTCCGCCTCCAAAGCCGGCCAGACCGCGACGAGGTCGTCGAGGTCGCCCTCCAGGCGCAGGGCCGCCCAGGGGAAGGGCTGGGCGTCGTCGCGGGTCTCGTGGATCAACCGGTCGAGGCGCTCGGTGGTCTCGCGGCGGGCGAGCGCCACGGCGACGCCAAGCTCGGCCACCTCGCGCTCGATCGCGTCGAGCCAGCGGCCATCGTTCGGGCGCTCCTCCAGCAGGCGGTTGCGCGAGCGCAGCGCCCGCTCCATGGCCGAGACGCGGGCGCCGTGGCCGGAATCGACTGCGAGCACGAGCCGATCGAGGAAGCGGCGGCGGTCGCCGCCCGGCCCGCGGAACAGGCCGTCGAGATCCGGCGTCAGCCAGACCACGCGCAGGAACTCGGAGAACGCGATCGGGGAGGGCGCGCCTGTCCCGTCGACCCGGCAGAGCCGGCTGATACGCCCGTCGAAGCCCGGCGGCTCGCACCCCGTGCCGAGCCGGTGCTCGGCCCCGTCGCGCGCCAGCGTCACGGAGACGGCGAACCCGCCGGGGCCGTCCTTGCGCGCCATCGCCGAGAATTCGGCACGCCGCAGACCGCGACCGGGCGCGAACAGCGAGATCGCCTCCAGGATGTTGGTCTTGCCCACCCCGTTCTCGCCGACGAGCGCGACGAAGCGGCCCGCCAGGGGCAGGTCGAAGTCGGCGTGATTGCGGAAGTCGCGGACGGTCAGGCGCGTGAGGCGCTGGGCATCCGCATCTGGCTCACTCATGCGACCAAGTCTGGGATCGATCGCGCGCACCGTGAAGCACGCGGTCGATCAGGACACGATCGTCGTGCACGCGGTGGAGAATGATGTAAGCCCGAAACACGAGGATGCGGACGTCCGGTGCGATGTCAGGTGCAGGGCGCCCCTGAATCGAGTGGCGCGCCAATGATTGGGAGCGGCTTCATAGCTACGAGACGAAGCCGACCGCCCGTTTCGGATTGTCGGCCGCGATGAAGTTCGCAATCTCGCGAAGGTCTGCCCGAGCCTGCCGCGAAATGACGACAGATTTCAAGCGCCGACCTTCGCCCGCGTCGCCGCGTCGTCCGCGAGGGCATCGAGGAAGGCGTCGATCGGCTCGTAGTCGCCGCTCGCAACGCCATCGTTCCAGGCCTCGCGCAGGCCCGACAGTCGGGCCTCCCGGGCGTGCAAGAGACGCAGACCCTCCGTGACCGCGCGATCGGCCGACGGATAACGGCCATCCGCGACCACGCCGTCCACGAAGGCAGCCTGAGCGGGATCGAGAACGATGGGCTTGGTCATGCGGCGCACCTCTGCGCAGCCAATGTACCCGGCGGCCGTGCCGGTGGCGAGCCTCACACCCGCATCGGCATCAGCACGTAGAGCGCGGAGGCGCCCTCGCGATCTTGGATCAGGGTCGGCGAGCCCGGATCGGCGAGCTTGAACAGGGCGGTGTCGCCTTCGAGCTGGCCGGTGATGTCGAGCAGGTAGCGGGCGTTGAAGCCGATATCGAGGCCGGCGGCCTCGTAGTCGACGTCGAGCTCCTCCGTCGCGCTGCCGGAATCCGGGTTGTTGACCGAGAGTGAGAGGCGGCCCTCCTGCAGGCCGAGCTTCACCGCGCGGCCGCGCTCGGACGAGATCGTCGAGACCCGGTCGACGGCGCGTGCGAAGGATTCGCGCTCCACCGTGAGGCGCTTGTCGTTCCCGGCCGGAATGACGCGCTGGTAGTCGGGGAAAGTGCCGTCGATCAGCTTCGAGATCAGCGTCACGCCGGAGGCGAAGCGCAGGCGGATCTTGGCCGGCGAGAGGTCGATGGCGACGCTGTCGCCGCCATCGTCCACGAGCTTCTGGATCTCGGCCACGGCCTTTCGCGGCACGATGATGCCCGGCATGCCGGCGCTGCCCTCCGGCGCGTCGATCTCGACGCGGGCGAGCCGGTGGCCGTCGGTGGCGACCGCGCGCAGCTTCAGCCCCTCGGCCTCGATGGTGTGGAGGTAGATGCCGTTGAGGTAGTAGCGCGTCTCCTCGGTCGAGATCGCGAACTGGGTCTTCTCGATCAGCCGCTTGAGATCGGCCGCCGCGATGCCGAAGCTGTGCGGCAGCTCGCCCGCCGCCAGATCCGGGAAGTCGCCCTCGGGCAGCGCACCGAGTGCGAAGCGCGAGCGGCCGGATCGGATCGTCATCTGGCCGGACTCGCCGCCGGTCTCGAGGGAGACCTGCGCGCCCTCGGGCAGCTTGCGCACGATGTCGTAGATCACGTGGGCCGGCACGGTGGTGGCGCCCGGATCCGACACGTCGGCCGGCACCGTCTCGGTCACCTCGATGTCGAGGTCGGTCGCCCGCAGCTGCAGACCGCCATCGGTGGCGCGCAACAGCACGTTCGACAGGATCGGGATCGTGTTGCGCCGCTCCACGACGCGGTGCACGTGGCCGAGCGACCTTAGGAGGGCCGCACGCTCGACAGTGACTCTCATCGCAGTACTCTGATGCTCGAAGGACCGTGCTCGAACCGCCGCCGCGGCCGGCGGGCTCGGAGATGGGCCGTTCAGCTTGGCGAAGGGGCGCCGCGAAGGCAAGGGCGCGATTCGTCCCTCGCACAGGGTGGTTGGACGGCAGGCGGGTCCGAAAACCGGCCTCCAAGCGCTTCCCTCCCCCGCGGAGGGGGAGGGAAGACGCACGGTCAATCCTGCAGCATGCGCTTCAGCAGCTCGACCTCGTCGCCGAGCACCGCATCCTCGCCGATCAGCTTCTCGATCTTGCGCACGGCGTGGAGCACCGTGGTGTGATCGCGGCCCCCGAAGCGGCGGCCGATCTCGGGAAGCGAGCGCAGCGTCAGCACCTTCGACAAGTACATGGCGATCTGGCGCGGCTTCACCACGGCGGCGGTACGGCGCTCGCTGAGGATGTCGGAGCGCGAGACGTTGTAGCGCGAGGCGACGAGCTTCTGGATGTCCTCGATCTTGATCCGCTTCGGCTCGCGGTTCTTCACGAGGTCGCGGATCGCGGTCTCGGCGGTCTCCATCGTCACGGCGGTGCCGGTGAGCGTGGCATGGGCCAGAAGCCGGTTCACGGCGCCTTCGAGGTCGCGGCCGTTGGCGGTGATCGCGCGGGCGACGTAGGTCGCCACAGCCGGCGAGACCTCGAAGCTCGGATGCGCCACCCGCACCGCGGCGAGCCGGGCGGCGAGGATCGAGGCGCGCAGCTGTTCGTCCAGCATCCCGATCTCGACCACGAGGCCGCCGGCGAGCCGGGAGCGGACGCGCTCGTCCAGCGCCTCCAGCTCCGTCGGCGGACGGTCGGAGGCGACGACCACCTGGCGACCCGCATCGATCAGCGCGTTGATGGTGTGGCCGAACTCGGCCTGGATCGACTTGCCCTGGATGAACTGCACGTCGTCGAGGATCAACAGGTCGATCCCGCGCAGGCGCTCCTTGAAGGCCAGCGCGTTCTGGGTCTTCAGGGCGTTGACGAAGCCGTACATGAAGCGGTCGGCGGTGAGGTAGATCAC
>CAZZZJ010000410.1:0-3815 GCA_964658355.1 Beijerinckiaceae bacterium | reverse complement strand
CCGCCAGCGTCGCCCGGCTCGCATAGATGCGCCGGGACTGCAGTTCGCGCTCGGCGGCCTCCTCCTCGGGCATGGGTACCACCTCGAAATCGGCCTCGGCCGGCACGACGGTGACCTGCATGAACGGCTCGTTCGGCCGGAACACGTGGGTGCGCCCCTCGTCGGGGGCCTTGAAGACCATGAAGTACATCATCGGCCACCAGTGCCGCAGGAGCGCGGGCACCGCGATCGGCACGGTTCCGGTGCGGTCGGTGTAGAAACGGGGATGGGTCTCCGTCTTGATCGCCCATCCGTCCTCCACCTTCAGGTCGATCAGGATCTGATAGGTATAGTAGGCGGCGCCGAAGCTTCGGAACGGCGGCCCTTGCAGTCCCGGCTCCGGCGGCGTTCCGAAATCGTCCTCGAAGACGAGCGCCCCGTCCCGCGTGCTGACGCGCAGCCCGGTTTCGTAGGGGTAGAACAGCTCGATTCCGGCCTTGGCCGCCTCCGAGAAGGGCAGGCAATGCCAGGCATATTCCTGGGATCCGTCCGTCCGGGGCTCCGGATCGCCCGCCCAGCCGGGGATTTCGAGGCGCGTGCGCCGGGGGCGAAGGCCCGGCTCCATCGACCTGAATTTCACCTGTCGCATGTTCGCGCGTCCCCTCGCCGTCCCGATGAGTTCGGTCCCCGTAACGCTGCGGCCGCCGAGACGGTTCAGCCCGTCGCGCTCGGATCACGGACGCCGCGGCCCGAGACGAAGCGGTCTCCCTTCGCGTGGCGCGACCGTGCCGACGGCCGCCGCGACCGTGGCGGAGATGCGGAGCAGCGTCCCGCCGAACTTGCGCCGGGCCAAATCGCCCCGCTCGATCACGTCGACCCGCTCGATGCGTAAGGGGAACGGCTCCAGGCCGCCGGCCGCGAATCCGGTATCCCCGAAGCCCTTCCCACGGCCTCGCCGACCCTCCTACGGGGGAGTGCCGATCCTCGCCTCCGCGAAGCGTTCGCGGAGCCATACCGCGGCGGGACCGCAGGGTCGTTGCTTGTGCCAGACCAGTTCGAGGGCGATGGGCCAGTCGCCCTGATCGAATTGCAGGTCGGGCGTCACGAGGTACGGCGCGGTGAGGGAGGCGGCGATGACGTGGTCGGTGACGAAAGCCCAGCCGATCCCGTGCTTGACCATCTCCAGGATCACCCAGTGGCTCTCCACCCACCACACCTCGGCGGCCACCCGGAGGCGGCGCTTCTCCGGCCCGTCGCTCCGCGCTGCGACCAGGATCTGGCGGTGGCGCTTCAACTCCTCCCACTCCACCCGTGCCTTCGCGAGCGGGTGGTCGCTGCCGCAGACGAGCTTGAGGGGCACCCAGCCGATGGTCTGGAAGCCGAGCTCCGTCGGCAGGACCTCCTGACGCCACATCACGCCCAGATCGGCGGCTCCGGACTGCACCATGCGGCTGACATCCTCCATCAGCGGGAACAGGAGTTCCAACTCCACGAAGGGAAAGCGACGGGCGAAATCGGCGAAGAGGGCGCCGAGCGCATGCTCGGGATAGAGTTCGTCGATGGCGACAACCAGCCGGTTTTCCACCCCCTGCTCCAGGCTGCTGGCCAAGCCGATCAGATGCTCCCGCCGGTCGAGCACCACGCGCGCCTCGAGCAGCAGCCGCTCCCCCGCGGGGGTGAGGACCGGGTTCCGGCCCGCCCGATCGAACAAGGCCACCCGCAGATCCGCCTCCAGGTTCGCGACGTGGGTGCTGACCGCCGACTGCGCCTTGCGCAGCTCACGGGCGCCGCCCGAGAAGGACCCAGCCTCGGCCGCTGCCACGAAGGCCTGGAGTTGGTCGAGCGAGACCGCCATCTATCTGATCCTGAGATACCTTCTAACTTGCTGTGCGGTGCATCGCAGATAGAAGGCCGGAAGCCAACGCGGCTTTCGAAAGCACGACCATGCGCAGCACACGCGACCGTATCCGCCACACGATCTTGTTCGAGGTGTTCGGGCTCGCCCTCGTCATCCCGCTCGGGACGGTCCTGTTCGGCCTGCACGCCGCCGACATGGGCCTGATCGGCGTGGGCAGCGCTCTGATCGCGATGGTGTGGAACTACGCCTACAACCTCGGCTTCGATCGAGCGATGCAGCGGCTCACCGGGCACACGCGAAAGAGCGTCCTCGTGCGGGTGGCCCATGCGGTCTCGTTCGAGGCGGGGCTGCTGATGATCCTGCTGCCGCCGATCGCCTGGTACCTCGGGATCGGTTTGATCGAGGCCTTCTTCATGGATCTCGCGATCGCCGGCTTCTACGTAGCCTACGCCTTCGTCTTCAACCTTGCCTACGACCGGACTTTTCCCGTGCGGATCGGCAGCGGGATCGCAGCGGAGCCGTCCCGCTGAGGTGGGTCCGCCGCGGGTGCCCGGCCGGATCGGATGCCGCCTTCCCGCCACGTCCGTGGCATCGGGAGGGGAGCGGCCTCCGGCGCAGGTCGTTCGCGGCGCGGATCGCCGCGGATCGTCCGCGGAGCGCGGCGGCCCTTGCGTCAGCCGGCGGCCGGAGCTGCCGCGCTCTCCGGCGCGGGGGCCCCGAGACGGCGCGCGAACTTGCCGAAGAACTCGTCGGCGAGCTTCCGGGAGGTCGCCTGAATCAGGCGACCGCCGAGGGAGGCGATCTTGCCGCCGATCTCGGCCTTGGCCTCGTAGCGCAGGAGGGTGTCCGGCCCGTCTTCGGCGAGCGTCACCACGGCGCGCCCCTTGGCGAAGCCCGCCATCCCGCCATTGCCTTGCCCGGCCAGGGTGTAGCCCTCCGGCGCGCGGATATCCTCCAGGCGAACCGTGCCGGCGAAGGTCGCCGAGACGGGGCCGACTTTCAGGGCCACCTTCGCGGCCAGCTCTTCGGGCGAAACCCGCGTGAGCTCCTTGCAGCCGGGGATGCAGAGCGCCAGCACCTCCGCGTCGTTGAGGGCGGCCCAGACGGCCTCGCGAGGCGCCGCGATTCGGTACTCGCCGATGATGTCCATGTCTTCCTCCTGGGCGGCCCGCACGGCCGCCGGCGCGGCGCGTGACGGGCCGAAGTCTGGGACGGACTCCGCGCTGTCGCTCAGACCGCGCAGTACCGGTCCTGAATGTCACTGTCGGCACGGAGAGAAGCGGCCGAGCTTTCGTGCACGACCGCGCCCTGGTCGATGATCACGGCGCGGTCGGCGAGGTTGAGGGCCCACTCGACGTTCTGCTCGACGAGGAGAAGGGTCACACCCCGATCGCGCAGGGCGACGAACAGCCGGCCCATTTCCTCGACCAGCACCGGCATGATGCCCTCCGACGGCTCGTCCAGCAGGATGAGCTTGGGCCGCGCGATCATGGCGCGCGCAATGGCGAGCATCTGCTGCTCGCCGCCCGACATCGTCACGGCGATCTGGTCGAGGCGCTCGGCGAGGCGCGGGAAGGTCTCGGCGATCTCGGCGATCGCCGTGGCTTCCTTGATCGTGCGCGGCGCGCGCAGAAGGCCGAGCTTCAGGTTTTCCCGAACGGTGAGGCCCGGGACGATGCGCCGGTCCTCGGGCACGTAGGCGAGCCCCAGAGGGAACCGGGCATGGGCCGGGCGCCCGAGAAGGTCCGCGCCGAGGAAGCGCACGCGCCCTGCCACCTTCGGGATCAGGCCCATCACCGCCTTCAGGGTCGTGGTCTTGCCCGCGCCGTTGCGGCCGACGAGCGCCAGGATCTCGCCGGCCCGAACCTCGAGGGAGAGTCCGTGCAGGACGTGGCTCGGGCCGTACCAGGCGTCGAGGCCTTCGATCTCAAGCATGGCCGTACCCGCCGCTCTGGCCGAGATAGACGCGCCGCACCTC
>CAZZZJ010000409.1:0-3825 GCA_964658355.1 Beijerinckiaceae bacterium | reverse complement strand
CGGCGCGGGCCGAACGAGCGCTGCATGGCGCAGTACGGCGCCCGCATCTCCGGCCCGCTGCTCGACCGGATCGACCTGCGGATCGAGGTCGCGGCCGTGACCGCGGCCGACCTTATCCTGCCGCCGCCGGCCGATGGCTCACGCGAGATCGCCGCCCGGGTCGCCGCCGCGCGCGCGCGCCAGACCGCGCGCTTCGAGGCCGAGGGCCTGGCAGCGGGTACCACCAATGCGACCTGTCCGGCGACCCTGATCGAACGGGTCGCAGCGCCGGACCCCGACGGCGCCGCGCTGATCCGCACCGCCGCCGAGAGCATGCGTCTCACCGCCCGCGGCTTCCACCGCACGCTCCGCGTCGCCCGCACGCTCGCCGACCTCGACGGCGAGACCCAAGTCCGCCGCCTGCACCTGGCGGAGGCGCTGTCCTATCGCGGGCGCGGGGAGAAGGCGGCGTCGTGAGGCGTCACCCGTCCAGTTCGGCGTAGCGGCGGAAGACGCCCTGCTCGTTGAACGGGATGCGCCGCGGGCTCGCGAGGTAGGCCGCGATCCGCGGGCGCAGGGCGACGGACGCGTGGAGCGCGGCCACGTGCGGATGCTCCGGAAGCCGCGCCGCCATCGCCTTGGGGAAGGCATAGCGCAGCCCGTCGATCAGCTGGAACAGGGACAGGTCGGCGTAGCTCACGCGATCGCCAACGAGGTGGGCGCCGCCGTTCCGGGCGAGCACATGCTCGAACCACGCCAGGAATTCGGGGATGCGGTCGGCGCGGAAATGCGCGGCCCGGCGCGCAGCTTCCGTCTTCTGGTCCTCGTAGGCGAGGCCGACCGCGACCGGGTGGTGGGTATCGTGCGCCTCGGCCACCATGTCGGCGATGGTGAGCTGGATCTGGTGCGTCCAGATCCGCTCGTCCTCGGGTTCGCCGACCAGCCCGAGCCGGGGGCCGAGATAAAGCAGGATCGCCGCCGTCTGCCCGACGACTATGTCGCCGTCTCGCAGGAAGGGCGGTGCGAAGGCGGGGCGCGGCTCGTCGAGAGCCTCGAGGATCCGCGTCAGCGCCGGCAGGCCGAAACCGTCGGCTTCCGGTTCGCGGGCGACGTCGACGTAAGCCGCGCCGGCTTCCTCCAGGGCGAGGCGGACGAACTCGCCGCGGCCCTGCAGCATCGGCCAGTAATAGAGTTCGTAGGCCATCGCGCGGTGGTCACACGCGTCCGGAGCGGCCGGTCACTCGCCGGCGGTCTCGTCCGCGGCGGACTTGTCGACCGGCGGCTCGGCGCTGGCGACCGTCTTGCGCTCCAGCATCGGCTGGAGCCGGAGGGCGAGTTGCTGATCGAGATGACGCGCGTAGGCGCCCTTGAAGAACTTCGCGCCGGTGCCGCGCCCGTAGAGGCGATCGTGCGTCCCGATCATCGCATCGACTTCAGGGCGGCAGAGAAAGCCGATCACGCCGGCGGCCTCGAACCAGCGGCCGGCGCGGGCATGGTTCATCGCGCCGGGATTGGCCATCACCGTCTCGGCGAAGCAATCGGTGGCGGCCTGCTGCAGCGGCGCCATGATCTTGTCCGCATCGGACGCCGGCCGTTCGCGCGCGACGGCCGGCGCGAGGGCAAGGAGGAAAGCGAGCGCACCGAGCAGCGGAGTCTTCATGATGAGAGAAGCCTCGAACGGGTTTGTCGACCGGATCGAGTATTCCCCAGGGATTTTGTCGAGAACAGGGCCGGACGTGCCGCGATGCACGCAGACGGTCGGATACCGCCCGATCGTCGCTTCGCGGTCACACGCGGTCTCAGCCCCGGCGTTCGGCGTTCCAGCGGCCGCGGCAGTCGGGACCTCCTTCGGTCGTCCATGTGCCGGTGCCGGTTCCCTGGCGGCCGAGCCGCCCGACCACGTTGGCGCTCGCGGACCCGTTCGAAATCGTGGCGCGCACCGCCCCATTCGACGCGACGCGGCCGTTGATCGCGAAATCGCCGCCTGGGTAGCTGGCCTGTCCGCGCTCGATCTGGACGCCGTAGCGGTAGGCCCGATCGCAGATGCCGGATTCGGTGATGACCTCGATGCTCCAGTTGCCGTCGTAGCGGTTGGGCACCTGCACCTTCTTCCGGGCCGCGTCGGCGGTACCGATCCCCGCCGTGGCGAGGGTCAGGACGGCGGCGGCCAGTGTGAATGCTCTCATCGGATCCCGGTTCGGCAGATGTGTCTCGGAGCGTGTCGGTACACGCGTGTCCGCTCCGAAACTCCCGACGGCCGGTTCGGTTGCCGATCGACCGGCTCAGGCGCGCGCTGCGCGCCTGAGGGCCTCGTTCAGCAAAGCCAGGAGGTCGCAGCCGGCATGGAGGAAACCGTGGACGCCCGCCGCCTTGAGCGGTTCGGCCAGATCGGTGCCGGGCTTGCCCGCGAGGTAGATCGTCCCGGCTCCGGCGTCCCGAAGGGCGTTCGCCGCGGAGACAGCCTCGGCTTCGTAGACCTTGTCCGAGGAACACAGGCAGGCGAGCGTGGCCCCGGAGGCCGCGAATGCCTCGGCGAGGCTCGCCGTGTCGGAGAACCCGTCATTGCCCAGGGCCTCGATGCCGCCGGCGGCGAAGGCGTTGGCGGCAAAGGTCGAGCGGGCGTTGAACACCGCCACCGGGCCCAGATTGGCCAGGAAGACCTGCGGACGCTTTCCGGTCTTGTCGAGGAAGCCGTCGGAGGCGTCGCGCAGGGCCTCGTAGGGCTCGGCCAACCGTTGGGCGGGAAGCGCGTCGCAGGCGACCGCAGCCCCGGCGCCGAAGCTCGCCGACGGAACGACCGCAACGGGCGCCACGTCGAGCATCGCCACCGGCTTCTCGGCGAGGAAGGGGAACTCGGTCGCCCCGGTCAGCGCCTCCCGCCGGGTCGCGACGTTCCCGGCGCGCGTCTCGCGGGTGGCCTCGATCCGGCGCTGGAGCTTGCCGACGCTGAGCGAGGCGACGATCCCGCCCTCGCGCTCGATCGCCTGGAACGCGTCCCAACCGGCCTCGGCCAGCTGCGCGGTCAAGCTCTCGAACCCACCGGCGCCCGCCGCCGGGTCGGCGACGCGGGCGAGGTTCGACTCCTCGATCAGCACGATCTGGCTGTTGCGCGCCACCCGCCGGGCGAAGGCGTCGGGCAGGCCGAGGGCCTGGGTGTAGGGCAGGGTCGTGACGGCGTCGGCACCGCCGAGGCCGGCGCCCGTCGCGGCCATGGCTGTCCGCAGGATGTTCACGAAGGGGTCGCGCCGGGTCATCATCCGCCACGCGGTCTCGGCGTGGAGCCGCAGCGGCTTCGGATCGAGGCCGCAGGCCTGCTCGATCCGGGCCCAGAGCCGGCGCATCGCCCGGAACTTCGCGATCGTGAGGAACTCGTCGGCATCGGCCACGAGCAAAACGCCGACCGCGTCGCGGGCGCGTTCGAGGGCGATGCCTTCGGCTTCCAGCGCCCGGAGATAGGCCACGCCCGTGGCGAGCACCGCGCCGAGCTCCGCGGCCTCGCCGGCCCCCGCCGCGTGGTAGGGCCGCCCGTCGGCGAGCAGCGCGCGCCCGGTGAAGCCGGCGCCGTCGAAGTCCTTCACCGCCTGACCGAGCTTCGGAGCGATCTCGGACCATACCGCTCCGAGGCTGCCCGTTGCGGCGAGCGTGCCGACGGGATCGATGCCGAGGTCGATGTCGCAGGCCGAGAGATCTTCCCCCCGCGCCTTGGCGAGGTCGACGACGAGTCGGGCGGCTTCCAGACCCAGCGCGCCGGCATCGACGCGCAGCGCGATCAGCGGCAGCATCACGCCGGAGAGCGCGGCCTCCAGATCCTCGACGGTGCGCGCGGTCAGGCCGTAGCCGTGGGCC